>JAOUEB010000010.1 GCA_029858925.1 Nitrospira sp. | reverse complement strand
GCGTGGCATCTCGATACCTGGACAGGCAGTTATGCAATTGCGCCGTCATCCCCGCGTTCGCATCTCGGCGCCGTTTCCCTGCTCGTTTGCCCTTGTGGATCCGAGGTATCGGTCGATCATCGAACAGGGAGATTTGGGCGTCGTCTACGACGTATCCACGAAAGGCGCCCGCGTGATGACCGAGGCGGTGATCTCGCCCGGCGATCGAATCGCGCTCAGTCTGCGGTTGCCCAATTATCCGTCTGTGACATTCATCGAGCACGCCACGGTGCGGTGGGGCAGGCAACAGACCTATGGTGTGGAATTCGAGGGGCTTTCATCTGTTGTGGATACGCGCTTGCAGAAATTCATGGACCACTCGTCGAATCCTGCTGCAGTACCGGCTCCCTGACTGTTTCCGCGCCCTCGACGCCAGCTGTTGTACGCGCTGGCCGCTACTCTTCAGCGTCCATTAGAGTATCGCAGACCTATCGTGTGACTATATGGAAGGTCGGAGATGGCCTGCGGCGGCTTTGTGCGTGGGCAGGTCACGGCTGTGAGGTGAACAGGGCTCCATCACCTAGCGGTCATGGAGCCGTCTCTGTCGGAGCAACGAATTGTTTGCCGAAGGTCGAGGGTGGTGACGATGGCGTTCTTCATGCTGCCTTTCGGTTGTTTCTCGTCGAGTGTCTCGATCAACACGGTTTTTTTGTCGAAGCCAACAATCGCCAGGCTTATGTAGCTCTGGGTATATTGCACATCGTTTGTGTTCCGGGACTGTGACTTCTTTTTCACCCGAAATCTTTCGGGCCGTGTCCGTCAAGGCTGCCATGATGATGGTTTCAAAGTCCCGCCGTACGGACCGGGCCAGTTAGGCCCTCGCAGCAGCCGGACGGACTATCCGTCAGGATCGGCTGCTGCGGCCTGTCCCGCGCCTTGCTATTTGATGGCGACCGCCTTGACTTCTTTGTAGGTGGTGAGGCCCTGAAGCACCTTTTGAATGCCGTCTTGCACCAGCGTGGTCATGCCTTCGGCCATCGCGGCATGGAGCATATCCTCCGTGCGAGCCTTCTGTTGGATCATGCGCTTCATCTGATCGGAGCCGAGCAGCAGCTCGTGCAAAGCAACACGTCCTTTGAAGCCCGATCGATTGCAGGTCTCGCAGCCTTTGCCGCGTGTAAGGCGGAAGGTATTATCGGGCTTGATCCCGAGCTTATCCCAATACGCTTCTCCATAGGAGGAGCGCATCGCCGCATATTCCTCAGGCGTGCCGGTGTATTGCTCCTTGCAGTCTTTGCAGATGCGGCGGGTAAGACGCTGCGCCAGCACGCCGAGCATCGCATCGGCAAAACTGAATGGGTCACAGCCCATGTCCAGCAGACGGGTGACGGTTTCGACCGCGCTGTTTGTGTGCAAGGTGCTCAAGACTAAGTGGCCGGTGAGCGAGGCTTCAATGCCCGTCTCAGCCGTTTCTTTATCCCGCATTTCTCCGACCATGATGACGTCGGGATCGGCGCGGAGAAATGCCCGCATTGCGGCGGCAAAGGTGAACCCAATCTTTGGTTGAACCTGAACCTGCCGGAGTCCGTATTGCGTGATTTCGACCGGATCCTCCGCTGTCCAGATTTTGACATCGGGGGTGTTGATGTTGCCGAGAACGGAGTGCAGCGTTGTCGTTTTTCCTGATCCGGTCGGCCCCACGCAGAGAATGATCCCGTAGGGTTGTTGGGAAATTTCGCTGAGCGCTTTGAGATTCCGGGGGGAGAATCCCATCTTGTCCAGCGGCAGCGGCTCGCTGGCCGCCAGGATGCGCATCACCACATCCTCATTGTGTCCGGAAGTGGGAAGGGTGGCGACACGGAGTTCGATGTCTCTTGTATCTGAGAGCTTGAATTTGATCTTGCCGTCCTGGGGCTTGCGCCGTTCGGCGATGTCCAGGCTGGCCATGATCTTGAGCCGGGAGACGATGGCGCGCCGGTAACTCTGCGGAATCTTCATGTACTCGAAGCAGTCGCCGTCCACTCGGAAACGGACGATGGTTTCGCGTTTTTCTCCATATGGTTCGATGTGGATGTCCGATGCATTTTGACGGTACGCGTCGGCGATAATTTGGTTCGCCAGGCGGACGATTGCGCTGTCGTTCTCGTCCAATCCGCTTCCCCCCGCGGCGGCCTCTTCCGCGGCTTCTGCTTGCGATTCGGTGACGAGTTCGCCAAGAATGTCGGAGACATTTGCGTCGAGCTTGCGCCCTCCCGAGTCTCCTGTTCCTACCGAAGAGCCGAGGAACTGCGCGATATCGCGCCGGAGGCTGACGGCGAAACGGATATTGAGGCCGGGGAACGTCCGTTTGATGTCTTGCACACGGTCGAGGTTGCCCGGGTCGTCGGTCAAGATTTCTACAGCCGTCCGATCGCGCTTGAGCGGCATCCAATGGTTCTTCTTCAAGTAATCGACGTTGAGGTTTTTGAGCAGTTCGATGTCGACGAGCGTGCGCTCGCTGTATTCGATGTAGGGACATTTGTAGAATTGCGCAAGCGACTTGCCGAGATCAAGTTTCTGAACCTTATATTTCTCGATGAGAATGCTTTCAAGGTCGCTGATGCCTTTGCGCGATTCGGCAATCGCATTGTCGAGATCGTTCTGCGTGATGCGGCTGCTGCTTATCAAGAGATCGAACTTGGTGGGATTTTTCTTGGCGACAGCATTCCGGAGATTGAAGAACGCGGTGCCGATGGCTTTGGCAATCTCGGCAACCGTTTCTTCATCTTTTCTCGTAAAACGAATTCCGTTCTTCTTGTTCAGGAGCTGGAGGACACCCATCAAATACTTGTTGTCGGCGACGATGGGGTAGGTCAGCACTTGTTTGGTTCTGAATCCGGTGCGTTTGTCGTATGCGCTGTCATGCAGGAGCGAGGGATGGACGGTCTTGAGTTCTGCCGAATTGTACGCGTCGACGATGTTGACGGGACGCAGGTACTTGGCGCAGAAGCCCGGCAGACTCTGTTCCGTGATGGGGATGCGGACCTCTTCGACGGTGTCGACGTGGGGAACTTTTGAAAAGATCTCTTTCTTTTCTGGGTCGAAGGCGTACAGCGTCACATCTTCGGCGTCGAAGAGGCTCAGAATGTCTTTGTGGAGGTCCAGAATAATGTGGTCGAGGTCCTTGGCGTTCTGGATTTGAGTAATAATCCGCTTGACGTGCTCCGCGCGTTCAAATTTCAGTTGCAGATCATCGAGGTTCTGAGCCATGTATGCGCCTTGTGTGCTTCTTGGGCCGGATCGATGCGCGATCCGACCGTACGAGAATCCCGTGAAGGGTGAGTCGAGAAACGTCTCTTGCCGATGAACCGTGTCTCAGTCTAGCGCAATGGTATTGGAAGGCAAGGGAAAGCCAATTTTGTTCGATGCGCGACGGGATCTGAGTGTCAACGAGCCAAAAAGAAATTCGGAGCGGCGAGTGTTGTGAAGTGGAACGTATGGAGGGTGTCAGGCCGTCGTTGCCGATAGGATACGGAGGTGATGGACGACATCTGATGGAGCGATGCGAGATTTCACTCCGCTTCGCCGCACTTTGACCTCCACGACACCGTCAGCCAGCCCTTTGTCGCCCACCACAACTTGGATGGGCGCGCCGATCAAATCGGCATCGTTGAACTTGACACCGGCGCGGTCATTGCGATCGTCCCAGAGGACTTCGAATCCTCCAGCGAGCAAATCCTCGTAGAGGCGCGCCGTGGCTTCAGCGGTCGTTGTCGATTGGCTGACAGGCAGGAGGTGGACATGGAAAGGAGCGATCGGGAAGGGCCAGATGATACCCTTGTCGTCGTGGTTCTGCTCGATTGCCGCCGCCGCAGTTCGACCGACACCGATGCCGTAGCAACCCATGACGGCAAGGCGCTCTTGGCCTTTCTCATCCAGGATCGTCGCATTCATGCTCTTACTGTACTTCGTTCCGAGCAGAAAGACCTGTCCGACCTCGATGCCTTTGGCAAGCGTCAACGAGCCGGCGCCGCGCGGCGACGGGTCGCCGGCCTGCGCATTGCGGAGATCTGCGAATTGATCGATCTTGAAATCGCGGTCCTGATTCGCATCCATATAGTGCGTGTCGGCTCGGTTGGCTCCGACCACCAAGTTTTTCATCCCGTGGACTGCGTGGTCCGCTACGATCCGCACTCCCGGCAGTCCAACTGGGCCGGCAAATCCCACAGGAGCGCCGGTGAGGCTTTTCACGGCTTCCGATTCAGCCAGCCGCACCTCCGTCACCTGCAGCAGTCTGGCGAGTTTGACTTCATTAAGCTCGTGATCCCCGCGAATGAGCACGGCGACGGTGTCTTTGCCCGTATTGTAGATCAGCGTTTTGACCAATTGCCGGGGAGGAATTTTCAAGAACGCCGTGACTTCTTCTACTGTCCGACATTGCGGGGTCGTCACCGGAGTCAAGTGACGCAACGGCGCGTCGTCGATATCCGTAGGAGGGAGGACTTCGGCTCGTTCGAGATTGGCGGCATAGGCGCTCTGGTCGCTGTATGCCACCGTCGCCTCGCCGGTTTCAGCCAAGACCATGAACTCGTGAGAGACATCGCCTCCGATCAAACCGGTGTCGGCTTCGACCGCCCGAAATGTGAGGCCGCATCGGGTAAATATTCGAGTGTAGGCGTCGTACATCTTCTGGTAACTGGTCCTGGCGCCGGCTTCATCGCTGTCGAAGCTGTAGGCGTCTTTCATGATGAACTCCCGCCCGCGCATCAGTCCGAATCGGGGGCGGATTTCATCGCGAAACTTCGTCTGAATCTGATAAAAATTCAACGGCAGTTGCCGGTAGGATCGCACTTCGCGCCTGAATAGGTCAGTAATGACTTCTTCATGCGTGGGGCCGAGACAGAAGTCGCGCTCGTGACGGTCTTTGAAGCGAAGGAGTTCTTTGCCGTAGTAGTCCCAGCGGCCGGTTTCTTTCCACAGTTCGGCTGGGGAAGCGATGGGCATCAGTAGTTCCTGCGCCCCGGCCCGATTCATTTCTTCCCGAATGATCTGTTCGATTTTTCGGATCACCCGCAAACCCAGCGGGAGATAGGTATAGATGCCGGCCGCCGTTTTTCTGATCAGTCCGGCGCGCAGCATGAGCCGGTGGCTGACAGTTTCCGCCTCGACGGGGTCTTCCCGCAGGGTGGGGATGAGTAATTGAGAGGTTTTCATGGAGACTTAGCGGGAGAAGATCCGTTCCAAATCGTTCCAGAAGGCAAAGATCATGACGCCAACCAATAGGACCAGCCCAGCTTGTTGCGCAATTTCCCGCTGGCGCTCGCCGAGCGGCTTGCGAAGAATGCCTTCAATTAAGAAAAAGAGCAAGTGGCCACCGTCCAGAATGGGGATCGGCAGCAGGTTGAGAACACCGAGGTTGATGCTCAAGATCGCGATCAAGAACACGACGCTGGACGCGCCCTGAGCGGCGGCCTCGCCGGAGATATTGGCGATCGTGAGCGGCCCGCCGATGTTCTTGCTCGAAATGTCGCCGACGATCATTTTGTACAGGCCGATTGTGGTCAGCTCGGTCCATCCCCAGGTGGCTTCCAGCCCATGGTAGAGCGCTTCCAGCGCATTGTCGGACCGCATCAAGGCGCGGCCTGGGCCGGAGATGCCGATCTTGCCAATTTCAATGGTCTGTCCGTTCGCTGTGACCTTCTCAGCCGACGGAGTCACGGTGAGGGCGATACGCTGCCCATCTCGGAGAACCTCCATGCGCAGGGGTTTCTGCGGATGCTCCTTCACCTGTGTCGTCATCTGGGCCCAGGTATAAATGGTTTGGCCTTCGATGGTTATGACACGATCGCCGGTTTGGAATCCGGCCACAGAAGCAGGAAGTCCGTGCATCACGGATGTGACGAGAGGAGGCATTTCTTCGACGCCGATCGTATAGAGCGGTTCTTCACCGGCCGTTGGTTCTCCGGGGACAGGCAGAGGGGTGACGGTCAGGGGCTTGGCCCGCCCATCGCGGCGTATTTCGAGCGTGAGCGGCTGCCCGTTGCTTTTGGCCACTGCGTCGAGTAATTCCGTTTTGGTCGAGATATCCTTGCCGTTGACCATAACGACCCGGTCGCCGACTTCCATGCCGGCCATTGCGGCCGGCGATCCTGGGACCAGCGCCTCGATATCGGCGCTGAGATCGCGAAACGTCGGTACGAACAGCGGCGCTCCCGTCGAGAGCCATCCGGCAAAGATCAAATAGGCGAGGATGAAGTTGAATCCTGGGCCTGCCGCCACGATGAACACTTTTCCCCAGAGTCCTTGATGGAAAAACGATCGCCGCTGGTCTTCCGGGGTGGTTGCTTCTGTTTCGTCTTCGCCGAATAGTTTGACGTAGCCGCCCAATGGAATAGCCGACACCAAATATTCTGTCTCCCCGGCCTGCCGTCCGAACAATTTGGGGCCGAAGCCGATCGAGAATTTCAGAACTTTCACCCCGACCCACCGGGCTGCGAGAAAGTGTCCGAGCTCATGGAAGGCCACGAGCACGCCAAGGACGACAAGAAACCACCAGGCTTTCTGCATCAGAAGCCAGAGAGTATCGGGTGACCAAGTAAAGGCAGATAACATCGTGAATCCCCTGCGTCGAATGTGTAAGAAGCTACCGTAACTGTAACATCGATCTTTCAGAATTCAAATGATACTCGTTAGCGCGGCAATGCATGGACGAGCGACCCCGCCTTCTCTCTGGCCCAGCGGTCGGCTTCCAGCGCATCCTCAAGGCCGGCGATCTCCCGATGCGTATGGGCGTCCATCGTATTGCGGATAACATCGGCGATCTCGATGAATCGGAGACCGCCGTTGAGGAACGCGTCAACCGCGACTTCGTTGGCGGCATTCATGGCGGCGGGCATAGTACCTCCGATTCGAAGCGATTCGTAGCCGAGGTTGAGGCACGGGAACCGGTCATGGTCCGGTTTGCCGAAGGTCAGCTTGCCGACTTCGGTCAAATCCAGCGACGGTAAATCCAGTGGCATGCGTTCCGGATACCGCATCGCATACGAAATCGGAGTCCGCATATCGGGCAGCCCCAGTTGGGCGATCATCGATCGATCCTCGTATTCGACCAGTGAATGGATGATGCTTTCCCGGTGGATCAAGACATCGATGCGGGACTCGCGGATGTCGAACAGCCAGCGGGCCTCCACCACTTCCAGCCCTTTGTTCATCAGCGTGGCCGAGTCGATCGTGATTTTCGAGCCCATCTTCCAGTTCGGATGCTGAAGCGCCCGCTCCGGGGTCACGTTTTGCAGCTGCTCTTTCGTGAGTGTCCAGAGGGCGCCGCCGGAGGCCGTCAAAATCAGCCGTCGAACGTCTTCGAGCCGATGGCCTTCGAGGGACTGAAAAATTGCGCTGTGCTCGCTGTCGACGGGGAAGATCCGGACGCCGTGCTTGCGCGCCTCTTCCTGCATCAGCTTGCCGGCCATGACCATGGGTTCTTTGTTGGCCAGGGCGATGTGTTTGCCGCTGCGAATTGCAGCCAGGGTTGGAACGAGTCCGGCGGCGCCCACGATGGCTGAGATCACGAGCTCGGCTCCCGGCATGGCGGCTACCTGAGCGATACCGTCCGTGCCGGCTAGAATCTCAACCGGCAAACCCGCGCACCGTGTTCGGAGCGCAGCGGCGGAAGATTCCGTGGAGACGGCGACGACCTGGGGTTTGAACGAACGGATTTGCGCTTCGAGTTTTTCGATATTGCCGCCTGCCGTCAGTCCAACGACTCGAAAGTCTTCCGGGACCCGCTGGACGATATCAAGCGTATTGGTTCCGATCGAACCGGTCGAGCCCAGGATAGTGATGGACTTCATATCCTCTCCTCTTTCATAGGGGTGGTGAGAGACCGCGAACGTACGTAACATAGTAGTAGAAGGTGGGGGCGGTGAACAAGAGACTATCGAGCCGGTCCAGCATGCCGCCATGGCCTGGCAAAATGCTCCCCGAGTCTTTGACCCCCACGCGACGCTTGATCGCTGATTCCCAGAGATCGCCGAGCAGGCCCGCCACGGTCAGGAGCAGGCCGAGGATCAGGGCGTCGAACAGCGAGAGCTGCGGCACGAACCAGGCGCAGGCCAGCAGGGCTGCGCCGACAGCCAGCGCGAGGCCGCCGCCGACTCCCTCGATAGTTTTCTTGGGACTCACCGACGGCGCGAGCAAATGTTTGCCCCACAGCGTCCCGGCATAGTAGGCGCCGGTATCGGCCGCCCAGGTGATAATCGCTATGAAGAGCACAAACCACTCGCCGGCCGGCAATGCGCGAGTCGACACGACCGTACTTAACATGAATCCCACATACAACACGCCGAACGCGGTAATGGCCAGGTCTTTCAGCCGGCGTTCGAATGGACCAGGCGACAGCAGCATCGCCGCCGTCAGTGCCAGTGTGGCAACGGCCAAAAGTTCCGTCAAACTCAAGGGCAAATGCTGTCTGGCCAGAACCAGTGTGGAGACGGCCAGCCCCGCGCCAATCAGCAGCCGGTTCGGACGGGATTGAAAACTGATGCGGTACAGTTCCATCAATGCGAGGAATCCGCCGGCCATCAGAAGCAGCGTCAGGCACCAGGGGGGAAGATAGCGAATAATGATATACACCCCCGGAATAAGCAGGGCGGCGGTATAGACACGCCGAAGATCAAATCGTCGAGTGCCGGCGGATGGTGTGGTCACAAGTGTCGGGCTGTCTGTCGTGGTGTCGGTGGTGGACGAGGGTCCCACAGGGATTATGAGGGCATGGCGCTCAAGACTCGGCCGAATCGGCGTTCCCGTTTTTGATACTCCAGAAGCGCCAACAAGAACTCGCGCCGGCGAAAGTCTGGCCACAATGTCGGAGTAAAGCAGAGTTCCGTATAGGCCAGTTGCCAGAGCAGAAAATTGCTGATCCGTGTTTCACCGCTGGTCCGAATGAGCAAGTCCGGGTCCGGCAACGGATAGGTGTACAGGCGTTGCCGGAGCAAGGTTTCATCGATCTGTTCCGCTTCAATCGTCCCGGATTGGATATCGGCAAGCAGTCTTCTGACTGCATCGACGATTTCCGCGCGGCCGCCGTAGCTCAAGGCGACGGTGAGCACCATTTTGTCGAGATGCGCGGTTTCCTGTTCGGTGGTGCGCACCCAATGTTGGGCTGAAGAGGGAAGGGGTTCAAGACGTCCAATCGCTCGGAAGCGAACGCCTTGCTCGATCAGGCTGGCGCGCTCCGTGGAAAGATAATGCTCCAAGAGGCTCATCAGCGCGTTGATTTCATGGGTGGGACGATTCCAGTTTTCTTGTGAAAACGCGTAGATTGTGAGGGCCTGGATGCCGAGTTCCAGGCATTGTGAAATCATGTCTCTGACGGAGTTGATACCTTCCCGATGTCCGGCAATGCGGGGAAGGCCGCGGAGTTCAGCCCATCGCCCATTGCCGTCCATAATAACAGCGACATGCTTCGGCAAGAGTTCCGGCTCCAATTGGGCGGTCAATTCGCTTTCTGAGAGATGGTCGAGGTTCAAAGCCGGGTGGTGTGTCATTAGAATTGTGACCGTGCTCCTCACCGCATGGGCTGAATGGATGGGAGTGTGCAAAGTCTACTGGCAGGGGTGTGGAATGTCAAACGATTCCTGGGAAAATACGTACCAATGCGGAAATTCTGCGTCCATCGCATTGCGCGCATTGCGGCTGCGGAAATGAATGGGCTATACTTCACGCTCGCTTGAACTTTGGAGAAAGAACGCGATTATGGCGGATCAGGTCCAATTAGCCACATTTGGTGTGACGGAACTCGAAGCCCAGCACGCGCTTGATCGGCTCAGCGTGCGGGATGTCGATTATGCGGATTTGTACTTCGAGTCGCGGGTTTCGGAGTCGGTGTCGATGGAGGAGGGCCTCGTTAAGCGCGCTTCCAAGAGTATTTCTCAAGGTGTTGGGGTGCGGGCGATCGCGGGAGAAAAGACCGGGTTTGCGTATTCGGACGAACTGACCAAGAAAGATTTGGAGATTGCGGCGGATACGGCGCGGTATATCGCCAATTCCCCCAAGGGGGATCGAGCCGTTCCAGTGCCGGCGCAGAGACGGCCGACGAGAGATCTGTACCCGGTGGAACGGGCCCAGGCTGAAGCGGCCACCCCGGATCGAGTCGCCCTCTTGAACGAGATCGATGCCGAAGCCAGGCGCTACGATTCGCGCATCAAGAACGTGATGGCCTCCTTCAATACCGAATACAAAGTCGTGGCGGTGGCGACATCGGACGGCACCCTGGTCGGCGATGTGCAGCCGCTGTCTCGCCTACAAATCACCTGCATTGCCGAGGAGAACGGCAATCGCCAGGTCGGGAGTTACGGCGGAGGCGGACGAGTCGGGTTCGAATGGTATCGTGAGGAGAACCGCCACTTGGGTTATGCGCGGGAAGCTGCGCGCGAAGCGATTTTGAATCTGTCTGCCGTGGATGCTCCGGCCGGTGTGATGCCGCTGGTGTTGGCCGGCGGATGGCCCGGCATTCTGCTGCACGAAGCAATCGGTCATGGGTTGGAGGCGGATTTCAATCGAAAGAAAACATCGGCCTTTTCCAACTTGATCGGGAAGCGCGTGGCCTCCGATGTCTGCACGATCGTGGACGACGGGACACTTCCGTTTCGGCGCGGGTCTTTGAACATGGACGATGAGGGCACGCCCACCGGTTGCACGACGCTGATCGAAAAAGGCGTCCTTCGCGGCTATATTACCGACAAGCTGAACGCGCGTCTCATGGGCATCGCCCTTACGGGCAATGGCCGGCGCGAGAGCTATCAAAGCGTGGTCTTGCCGCGCATGACGAACACCTTCATGCTGGCGGGCGAGTCGGACCCTCAGGACATTGTCCGTTCGGTCAAGAAGGGGCTCTACGCCGTGTCCTTCGGCGGCGGGCAGGTCGATATTACAAATGGGAAGTTTGTGTTCTCGGCCAGCGAAGCCTATCTGATCGAAGATGGCAAGATCACGACGCCGGTGAAGGGGGCGACGCTGATCGGAAACGGGCCTGAAATCCTGACCAAGGTGTCGATGGTCGGGCATGATCTGAAGCTCGACAACGGGATCGGTACTTGTGGCAAGGATGGTCAGTCAGTGCCAGTCGGGGTCGGTCTGCCGACTCTCAAGATCGACGAAATCACTGTCGGCGGGACGCAGGGGTAGAATCAGTCATCGGCCATCGGTCAATCGTCAATAGAATTTCATGGTTCACCAGTGATCAATGACTATTGACCAGTGACTCCGAAAGGATACTGTGCTTCAAAAACAAACATCGATTCGTTCTGCCGATGCAGTCAACGGCACCTATAACCAGCTGGCGGCGGATGTGCTGGCCCGCGCCAAGGATTGTGGGGCGACCGAAGCCGATATCGTCGTGGCCGACGGCGAAACATTTTCACTGCAAGTGCGTGTAGGCGCCGTCGATCGTTTGACCAAGGCAAGAGAAAAACGGCTGGGCTTGCGTGTGTTCGTCGGAAAACGCTCGGCCACTACTTCGACCTCCGATTTCTCAAGGGAATCGCTCGAACGGCTCGTGTCTGAAACCTGCACGTTGGCGAAAGCCGTCGTCGAGGATCCGGTGTCCGGTTTGCCTGATGCGTCGCAGATGGCGCAGGACTGGCCGGACCTTGATCTCTATGACGGCACGATTCTCAGTACGGAAACCCAAATCGAGTGGGCCAAGCGCGGCGAGGCTGCGGCGTTCGCCGCCGATTCGCGGGTGACGAACTCCGAAGGCGCCGAGTTCGACTCCTCGTCCGGACGGGTGGTCCTCGCCAACAGCCACGGCTTTGTCGGGTCGTACAAGAGTTCCAGTTATTCGTTGTCGGTCTCGCCGATTGCGACTGAGCCAGAGACGGGGGCGATGCAGCGGGACGCCTGGTATGAAGTCCAGCGCAAGTTTTCGCGATTGGCGTCGGCCGAATCGATCGGACAGGAGGCGGCCAGGCGGGCCGTTCGCCGGCTGGGCGCCCGCAAGGTGGCGACGAAACGTGTGCCGGTCGTGTTCGATCAAGAGACGGCCGGCAGCCTGCTCGCGAATCTATGCAGCGCCGTCTCCGGCTATGGCCTCTACAAGAGGGCCTCGTTTCTGCTCGACCAGTTGGGCCAGACGATCGCGTCCAATCTGATCACGGTCTACGATGATGGCCGCATGGCAGGAGGGCTGGGGTCCCGCCCGTTCGATGGCGAAGGATTGGCCACCAGCAAGAATACGATCGTCGAACGGGGCGTGCTGAAAAGCTACCTGCTCGACACCTATTCGGGAAAGAAGCTCGGATTGTCCTCAACCGGAAACGCTTCACGGAGCGTCGGTGAGAGTCCTTCCGTTGGTCCGACGAACTTCTATCTCCTTCCCGGAGTGAAGAGCCCGCAAGATATCATCGGCTCGGTCAAAGAAGGGCTCTACGTCACTGATTTGATCGGATTCGGGATCAATATGGTGACCGGCGACTATTCGCGGGGAGCCTGCGGGTTCTGGATCGAAAACGGCGAGTTGACCTACCCGGTGGAAGAAATCACGATCGCCGGCAATCTGAAAGAGATGTTCAAGCACATTGAAATGGTCGGCAGTGACTTGGTCTTTCGCGGCCGCATCGCCAGTCCGACGGTCAAGATCACGGAAATGATGGTAGCCGGCAATTAGCCGCTGCGCGGCTCATTGCCAGTCGTGAGTTTTGAATGTTGAGTTGTAAGATTTCTGGCGACAAACTCACAACTTACAATTCACAACTTAGAACTCGCGCTTTGCGCGCGGAGGTGACCCATGGCTGAATCGATCAGGGAAACCACGGTCCAGTACCCCAGCGGCAACGTCACGATGAAAGCGTTCGTTGCGGCTCCGAATACCAAGGAGAAGCGGCCCACCGTCATTGTCATCCAGGAGTGGTGGGGGCTCACAGACCATATCAAGGACATTGCCAGGCGGTATGCGGCCGAAGGCTATGTGGCGATTGCGCCTGATCTGTACTCGCGGCTGGGCCATGCGCTGACAACCGATGCGGGTGAGGCGGGGAAACTGATGAACACCCTCAAGCAAGAGGACGGACTCAACGACTTGAAGGCGACCCTGGCCTATCTGAAGTCGGTTCCGGAGGTGGATGGGGCGAGGATCGGCGTCACCGGCTTCTGCATGGGCGGCTCCTATGCGCTGATGTTGTCTTGTGTGAGTCCGGAGATCAAAGCCGCGGTTCCTTTTTATGGCCAAGTTCCCAATCCGGACACGCCGCTACAAAAACTGGCCTGCCCGGTC
>JAOUEB010000296.1 GCA_029858925.1 Nitrospira sp. | reverse complement strand
GCTACCACGTAGGCAGTTCTCTTGCTGACACTGGATGAGACAGCGGCGCCCAGCCGTTCAACCAAGCTTTTGGCCTCATCACGGCTGAGCGTGGCAAGTCCGCCGGTGAAGACGAAGCTCTTCCCAGACAAGGGCCGAGAAGCTTCGACGGGAGGGACCGCCGTTTCCATTATGGAAAGCCCCAGTTGCCTCAAGCGATCGATCACGCGCCGGTTCGACTCTTCTTGGAAATAAGACACCAGACTCGATGAAATCTCAGGTCCGATCTCTTTGATCGCCTGAAACCGCTCTTGGTCCGCAGACATGATGGCATCCAGAGCGCCGAACTCTTTGGCCAGCACTGCGGCGATGTGCTGTCCTACCTGGCGTATGCCCAGGCCTATGAGAAACCGATTCAGCGAGACAGTCTTGCGTCGAGCGATGGATTCGAGGAGGAGTGTAGCGGATCGTTCGGCGAAGCCTTCCAACCCCACGATCTGTTCATGGCTCAGTCGATAGAGATCGGAGAGGTCTCGAACGAGTCCGTGATCGACCAACTGGGAGACCGTCTTTTTTCCCAGCCCCTCGATGTTGAGGGCGGGTTTCGACGCGAAGTGTTCGACTGCGCCTTTCAATTGGGCCGGACAGGCCGCTTGTCCCGTGCAGTAGAAATAGGCGCCTTCTCTGGCGACAGCCGAGCCGCACACGGGGCAGTTGTTCGGCATGGTGAACGGCTCCGATCTCGTTTCACCCGGCACCGGCACCCGTTCGGCGATCGCCGGGATGACGTCGCCGGCGCGCTCGACTTTGACCGTGTCCCCGTCACGCACATCTTTGCGCGCCACCTCATCCGCATTGTGCAACGTGGCCCGGCTGATCGTGACGCCTCCGACTTCGACCGGATTGAGCAGCGCCAACGGCGTCAGGGTGCCGGTTCTCCCGACCGACACGATGATCCTGTGGACTTTCGTGATTTCTTTTCGAGGCGCGAATTTGTAGGCGATCGCCCAGCGAGGGCTTCTGGACTTCATGCCGAGTTGTTCTTGCCAGCTGCGCTGGTCCACTTTGACGACCACTCCGTCGATCTCGTAAGGCAGGTTGTCTCGCTGCTGCTCGGTTTCACGATGAAACGCTAGAACTTCTTCGATCGTGCCGCATCGCTGGCGGAGGGTGGGCACCGGAAATCCCCACGAGGCCAGCGAATCCAATTCATCCCAATGCGACGGAGGAGGCGGCTTGTCCATTGCCATGATCTCGTAACAGGTCACCACGAGGGGACGTTCGGCCGTGATGCCCGAGTCCAGCTGCCGAAGCGAGCCCGCAGCGGCATTGCGAGGATTGGCAAAGGCATCGTCTCCTCGTTCCGTCATGCGGCGGTTTAGGGCATGGAAGTCGTCGAGACGCATATAGACCTCGCCTCGTACGGCCAGATGGGCAGGTGCGCCGCTGCCGGTTTGCAAGTGCAACGGCAAGGATCGGATGGTGCGGAGGTTGAGGGTCACGTCTTCGCCCGTCGTTCCGTCCCCTCTGGTCGTTCCACGGACGAAGACGCCCCGGTCGTACACGAGCTCCACGGAAAGGCCGTCGAATTTCGGGTCTGCCGCGTAGCCGACTTGGTCCCTGTTCAGTTCCCGCTTCATCCGCTGATCGAAGGCCAGCACGTCCTGTGGATCGACCAGGGAGTCCAGACTCAACATCGGCCGCTCGTGCCGCGCCTTGCCGAGTTCATCCAGAGGAGGAGCGCCGACGCGTTGCGTAGGAGAGTCGGGCGTGATCAGGTCAGGATGGGCGCGTTCGAGCTGCGTCAGCTCTTGAAATAACCGGTCGTACTCGCCATCGGAAATCTCCGGGCGGTCTTTCACGTAATAGAGATGGTCGTGATACCGAATGAGCTGGCGGAGCCGCTCTGCCTGCTCAGCAATCGAATTGTCGGTCATGGTCTCCTGCCTGGTGTGGCAATCCTAACGAGTTCATGAGCGGCCTCGCGTTTGGTGTCACGTATGCGAGGACGTGCATGGCCCCGGTGTGCCTGGTGCGGTCCATTCGCCACGGCCGAGTGATCGGGCTCTGACGTAGCACAGGGGTGGGGAGGCGGTCAAACTGTCGGCATAGGTGACGCGATGTGATTGGGTAATACTCCGTGGAAGAAGGTAGAGAGCGAGGTTCAGGCATGGTCTGTGACGCATGGACTCCAATGTTATCGTGGTTCGCCACAGCTACAGGTGACGCGGAGAATAGAGCAAATAAGGCGGCATGATTGATTCAGTATGCCATTGACTTCCCGATAGCAGTTCTATACTTTTCCAAATTATGGGCATTCTATCGTTTACGCATCTGGTCGAGGCTATCGCGCGTTCGGTTGCCAAAGCACAGGACCAGGTCGAACGGCATCAGATCAAGAACCTCCTGAGCTACTTCGACCGGAACAGCCGCCCGCACGGTATTGAGTTCAAGGTGCCTTCCCGGCGGGCCGACGCGAAGCCTGGTGAGGAAGATCTCTATGCGGTGCCATTGCTGTCGCTGGTTTCAATCAACGTTCTAAAGATTAAGGACGTCGAGATCAAATTTTCTGTGGATATGGGAGAGGTGACAGAAGAACCATCTCCAGCCCCCGAATCAGACGCTCTTGCCGGCATGGCGCCGGACGCCGGTCCCGACGAGTCGGCCATGCACAAGAAAATGGCGGGATTTGCCGGCGCGATGAAAACGTTGAATGTGTCGACGACCACCGGGCGCGGCGGGGGCAAGGTTCGTGTGAGCCTTCGCGTCGCGGGCTCGGAGCCATCGGAGGGGGCGGCGCGCCTGCTCGATTACCTCGCGCACATGCAGGGGGTGTATCCGGAAGTAGTCGAGTCAACATCAGAGGAGAAACCAACGCCGAAGGAGGAAACGGGGGCGCAGTAATATCTTGGCGGACCAGGTGCGTATGGCATTTGGCATTACACGCCCATGATATCGGCGAGTCGGCTCCTCTGCTGGTCGTAGCCGAGTTTGCTATCGGTTTAATCGCACTTATTAAGGAGGAGATCAATATGGCACTTGAAAACATGGCTGCTGCATTTTCCGGATTGCCCATGGGCGACCTGATCGGTGGCCCCCTCAATGCGTCCTGCGATGCTCAGGTTCGCCTGGCGATGGCCACGGCCGACTTTATCAAGGTTGTAGGATTAGAAGAACCGCAATCGACATCAGGACAACAGGGAAAACTTGACCCCTGGAGTGGGAAAACGAGAACGGTGAAGTTCAGGTTCACGCGTCCAGTTCAGCTAGT
>JAOUEB010000295.1 GCA_029858925.1 Nitrospira sp. | reverse complement strand
ATGACTCGGTAAGGGCCTTCCAGAACTTCCGGTATTTGAGGGAGTTCAACTTCAGGGACGATACGTCCGGATTGGGGGAAAGCGCCGATTTGCTGGGAGCGTATGGTCAGGCGGTCAACGATTCTCAGGGCATACTCTGATGAACTCTGCCCGATGTAGGCATGAATGCTTTGCAGATGGCTTATGGCGGTAGCGGTCCAATGAACTCTCACGCCGACAGTCCGAACGAGGAGCGCACTTGTTCGACATCGGTCGTTCGCCCCGCTTGGCTGTCGGCCAAGCCTGCCTCAACTGCCTGGCGGACGTAAATTTCGTGTACGAGGTCCTCCCATGTGGAGTTTTCAGGGAGCTTCTCCACTAGCCTGCGGGCTTCTTCCTTAATGCTCGGAGTCGCCATCTGTTTCCCTCCTCCGTTTGTACGATGAGTATAACTATACGACAGGCATGAGGTCGAATCAACGGGACGAAAAATATACGGAAGTCGTTCCGAATGGTTGCGACTGAGAAGGTGTTGTGTGATGTGCCGCTACAGTTGAACGATTTCTGTTGCGCTTGCAGGATGTTCGCAAGCGCTCAATGAGGGTGTCCTGAGATAGATCTGTGTGCTAGCGCCTGAAGTCAGCGCCGTGTCCCAGGGACTTCATCTCTTCGCCTCCGGCGGCGGCCAGTTCATTTCGGTGTGGCGGCCGCAGTAGTAACAGAGGAGGCGGTAGCGGGCCTTGCGGCGCGGGTTCGGCAGCGAGACAAAGGTGATGGGGGTGCCGTCGAATGGGCAGGTCGGCTGGTCGTGGAGCAGATGGACTTCCGCCATCATGGTGATGGAGGCAAGGTCCCAAGGCGGTGAGGATTGTTCGTGTCCCGCTATCTTCTCGACAGCATGACAGCGTTCACAGGTCGCCTCGTAGGTCTTGATACGCGCGCTATGCGAGGTGTGATCGGCGACATCCATGGCTCCGCCGCAACCAGGTTTCGCGCAGGTGACATGTTCGTGTTGCAAGGCTTGCACAAACCGCCGATGTTGCTCCCGGTCCTGTTCAGATTTCATGTGGGGCCCTCCTGATTTGAGATATCCTGTTCTTCCCTGTTCTTCTTCCTTCCAAAGAACGGCATCCAGGTTAGTTCCCCTGCGCACATTGAGCGAGCACTATCCTTTTTCTCTTTCTTCTCCCTTCCTCTTCCTGAGAGGCCTGGGTTGGTTTCATACTGCGCGCATTGACCGAGCGCCGCCTCTAATTTCACTAATGTGATCACAATCTTGGCGCGCGGGCAGCGAGCACTGAAACCAACCTAGTCCTCTCAGATCTCCTAGATCCCCCAGGCGCCACTAATCTGAATGTTCGCGCCGTTTACGTATCGCGCCTCGTCGCTGAGGAGATAACGAACGGCTGCGACCGTATCATCAACGGTTCCAATATATCCCGCTGGAATGCGTTTGGTCATGCCGGCCAGTTCTCCTGGCGGCGCGCTTCCGGAGTCGATGAAGCCAGGCGAGATGGCGTTCACGGTGATGCCGTGGGGCGCCAGGAGTTTCGCCAGCGTGCGGGTCAGAATCAAGACGCCGGCTTTGGCGATGTAGTGAGCGGTCACGTCGGGCTGTGCCACCATCTGATCCGCATTGGCCATGCTGAAGTTGATGATACGGCCGGATGTGCGGGCCTTCATGCCTGGCGATACGGCTTGAGCGAGATAAAAAATGGGATGCAGATTGCCGTCGAACATGGCATTCCATCCGTCCACGCTCTCTTCGAACAGATTGATGCGGTGGTAAGGGCCGGCGCCGTTGATGAGCGCATCGATCCGGCCCCATTTGGCCTCGACCCGCGCGGCCAGCTGCGTTGCTGCTTCGGGGTCCGACACGTCGCATCGGATCGGCAGCGCCGTTCCGCCTCGCTCGGTGATCGCCTGGGCGGTGCTCTGCGCCTCGGCTTCGCTGGTCCTATAGCAGAACGCGATGTTCCACTGTTGCGCGGCAAGGTCAAGGGCAATGCCGCGCCCGATGCCTTTGGCTCCCCCGGTAATGAGCGCGACAGGTTGAGTCATGGTGAATCCTTTGTTCGGAAGTGACGATTAGGCTCGTGTACTCAGTCGTTTGGCGAGCAGCTGGAGCGCGCCGGCGGTCCGGTTGGAAAACGCCCGCTCGTTTTTTGGCTTCTTGGCATCCAGGGATTCCGCCTCGATGAGGGCCGTGAGATCTTCGATCGTATCGACATCACGCCAAGGGGGAATTGTTGCAGTCGTGAGCCGCAGACCGTGCGCCTTCTCTTGCGTCAGTGTCAGAACCCGGTCGGTGGACCAGGGAATATCGGCGAACAGGTCCGGAGCAGGCTTCCGCAACCCAATCAAATAGTAGCCGCCGTCGAGCGCAGGGCCCAGCACGAGATCATGTGTCTCCAGCTGTGCGAGGGCCTGTTTGAAATAGTCGAGCGGCAAGGTCGGCACATCGGTTCCCACGATCACCACGCGATGGTAGCCCCGCGAGAACAGAACGTCGAAGGCCTGAGTCATCCGTCCCCCCAGGTCATCGCCCACTTGATCGATCAATTTGACGCCTTGCCGTTCTTCCATGATCTTGAAGAACACATGTGTGGAAGACGGCGCGCAAGCCAGGTAGCGGTCGAGCGGCAATTTGAATTGCGTGGTTGCCGTCTTCGTCCGTTCCAGCATATCGAGGACGAAACTCCCGTGGAGTGTGGCCGCTTCATCCGGGGTGAGCGGTGGGCAGAGGCGCGTTTTGACCTGGCCTGGGATCGGCGCCTTGGCAAAGATGACGAGCGCAGCGTGAGGCGTCAGGCGTGAGGCATCAGGCGATCGCGGAGATGAAGGTCTCTTGATTGCTGATTCTCTATTTCCCAAACCTATCACCCCTCACCCCCTAACGCCTTACCCCTCACGTTCTACCGCACTGCTTGGTACCATTGGCTCAAGCGCGAGGGGCTGACGCCGATCCAGTACAGGAAGCGCAAGGTCCACATCAAGAGAATGGTCCTCAATGGTCCCTGTTGCTCCCACCGTCGGAATGACGTGGTCACGGTCTCACGCAAAGGCGCGATGTGACCGGTCCGTTTCAGGCGCCTGCTAAATTCGATATCTTCCATCAATGGAATATCTGAGAAGCCGCCAAGCTGTTCAAATACATGCCGGCGGACGAAGATGGCCTGGTCTCCAGTGGCGATCCCGCTCAGGCGCGAGCGCCAGTTCATGAATGCGCCGATCATTCGTCCCCATGGGGATGGACGGTCGAATTGAACGTCGAA
>JAOUEB010000009.1 GCA_029858925.1 Nitrospira sp. | reverse complement strand
CTCCACCATATACAAAGAGCCCTGTACGAAAGCATGAATTATAGGGAGCTTCTTCGGTGACTGCAACCGCGTTGACAAGATGACCGTCGATTACTATGATGCCACCCCCTCCTCCTGTTGGAGGCGCTGTCCCAACTTCATTTCCATGAATATCCCCAATAGCCTGACGCTACTCCGCATCCTTCTGGTTCCCGTGTTTATCGGGTTCATGACGTATGGCGCATACGGGTTTGCGCTTCTGGTGCTGCTTGTGGCTGGGCTGACGGATGGGATCGATGGTCTCATCGCTCGTAGGTGGAATCAGCAGACAAGGTTGGGCGCGTTCTTGGATCCTCTTGCGGACAAGCTGCTCCTGACGTCGGGGTTTATCACGCTGTCGATGTTGCATCTGATCCCGTCGTGGCTGGTCATATTGGTTGTGAGCCGTGACGTGCTTCTCTTGTTGGGCACGGCAGTTGCCCACGTCACCGGGACTTCCATCGACGTGACCCCGACGATTTGGGGAAAGGGAACGACCGCGCTGCAGCTGAGCTATGTGCTCCTGGTTATCGTTCTGACCTGGCTCGATCTCGGCCTCTCTCTGCTCATGCCACTGTTGGTGGTGATGGTTGGATTCACGCTCGCCTCAGGATTGCATTATTTGTATCGGGGATATAGGCATTCAAACGCTGTTCCTCCGGCTCAATAACGATGCTTTCCGCGCAGGCAGTCCATCGGCAAGCAGGCAAATAATGCAATTGTTTTGACAGGTTTTCAACCTCCCAGTAGACTCGCTTCACAGTCGAGATTGTCTCACATAACCGGCTCATTGAGCCGCAACAGGACGAGTAGAGCTATGGCTACGTTTGCATACGTTGGGCGGAGCAAGTCGGGAGCAGTCCAAAAGGGAGAGCTTACCGCAAAGTCACGCGAAGAAGCGGCTGAACAGCTGCGCAAGCAACGTGTCGTCGTGACGAGCCTCGAGGAGAAATCAGCAAAGGAGATGCTTTCCTTCAGTTTCGGCAGCGGAGTGAGCGGAAAGGATCTCGTCATTTTTACTCGTCAATTTGGGACTATGATTAATGCCGGATTGCCCTTGATCCAGTGTCTCGAAATTCTCTCAACACAATCGGAGAATGTGGCGTTGCGGAAGGCGATCGGTGAGGTAAAAGTGCATGTCGAAGGGGGGTCGACATTTTCCGATGCGCTGCGGAAGCACCCCAAGATCTTCGACGACTTATACATCAACATGGTTCACGCAGGGGAAGTCGGCGGGCTGTTGGATACGATTCTTAGCCGCCTGTCCAAGCATATTGAAAAGGCGATGAAGCTCAAGGGACAGATCAAGAGCGCGATGGTGTATCCAGCGGCGATTATGGGAATCGCTGCCATCGTGATTACAGTGCTCATGATCTGGGTCATTCCTGTCTTTGAGAAAATGTTCAAGGAAATGTCCGGGGGGAAAATGGCCCTTCCGATGCCGACGCAACTTGTCATCGATATGAGCAATTTTGCGCAAGGGTATTGGTGGCTTGTCCTGGGAATTGTTGTCGGGATTGTGGTGGCGGCGAAAAAGTATTACGCCACGTCTCAAGGGAGACTGGCCATCGATACGCTGGTATTGAAGCTGCCGATATTTGGAGATTTGATTAGGAAGGCCGCGGTGGCAAAGTTTACCCGTACTCTTGGGACTTTGTTGGCCAGCGGGGTGCCGTTGCTGGAGGCGTTGACGATTTGTGCGAAGACGGCAGGGAACAAGGTCATCGAAAACTCATTGTTGGATGCGAAGGTCAGCATCAGCAGTGGGAAAACGATTTCTGAGCCGCTTGCCTCTAGTGGAACGTTTCCGAAGATGGTGACTCACATGATCGCGGTCGGGGAGTCTACTGGCGCGTTGGATAACATGCTGGGAAAAATCGCGGACTTTTACGAGGACGAGGTGGATCAGGCGGTGGAGAATCTCACGACGTTGTTGGAGCCCATGATGATGGTGTTTCTAGGCATCACGGTAGGGTTTATCGTTGTTGCCATGTATTTACCCATCTTTACGATGGCGGGGGCCGTTGGGTAAGTGATGGCAGCTGTGTAAGGGTCTTATCACGAGCGGTGGTTTGAGGTGCGCGACATTCCTGCGGACTCATGTGGAGTGTCCGTCCACAAGCGGCCAGCGCAACAGCGTAACGTGACCCTTCTCTACCGTTCGGCGAATTTCACTGGCGTCGGCACCGGATGGTAGGAGAACCGAGCGGGGGACTCCTGGCGAGGTGTTGGCAATATGGGCGATATCAGGACCAGAATCTACTGGTTGATGGGGTTGCGTGTTGTCGTCGTAACTCTGCTGTTGGGACTCTCCCTCACCTTCCAGCTGACCAAGGGCGAACGGGTTGAAACCTTTTATGCGCTGATTATTTTCACTTATGCAGTGACGATTCCCTACGTCGCCGTCCTTCGAAAGCTCTCCAGTTCTGAGGCGCTCGTTCAATTCGCATGGGCCCAGATTGCCGTCGATTTTCTGCTTGAAACGGTACTGATCGCGAGGACGGGCGGTATCGAGAGCCCGTTTGCGGTGCTGTACGTCATCAGTGTGACGGTGGCAAGTCTTGTTCCGCGCCGCCGTGTAGGGCTTCTGACCGCCAGCCTCTGCATCATTCTTTTCGGGGTTCTCATCAACGTTCAACTGTACGGGTTGGCTGAAGTGTGGGGGTGGCTGCCAAAGACTCGCCTCAGCGCTGCCGAGTCTCTCCAGGCGTTCGGCGTCTATGGTCTGGCTTTTCTAGTTGTCGGGTTTCTCAGCGGAGCGCTAGCGGATCAGCTCCAACTCGCAGACCGAACACTCCTTGAAAAAGAGCAAGGACTGAACCGTTTTAGGGCCTTCCATGAAAATATCGTTCATAGCATCAGCAGCGGAGTTTTCACGACGGATGAGCGCGGATGCATTACCTCGTTCAATCCCGCGGCGAAAGAGGCGACGGGTTACGGTGACGAGCAGGTGCGTGGACGTCTGTGGCAGGAAGTGTTCAACTGGCATCCTGCCCAGCCTGAAGACGACAGTCTGCGCGATAGGTTTGCCCATAGGAGATTTGAGGTGGAATGCAAACGGGCCGACGGCAATCGGTTGATTCTTGGGATGACGCTTGCGCCGTTACAGGAACAGGGGGCGGAAACGGGGCTGGTTGGAGTGTTCAAAGATCTCACGCAAATTCGTGATCTGGAAGAGGAGATGAGGCGGAAGGAGTGGTTGGCCAATCTCGGAGAAATGTCGGCAGGGATGGCGCACGAAATACGAAATCCTCTCGGGGCGCTCGCCGGAGCGATGCAAATGCTTCGGAAGGATCTGCAGGCAGATGAAACCAGTCAGCGGCTGATGGACATCGCGATTCGTGAAGCCACCAGGCTGGACGACATCATCACGGAGTTTCTCCAATACGCCCGCCCTCCGGCCCTGAATGTGAAAGAGGCTGATTTGAACAAAGTTCTTGCCGAGACGCTTGATCTGGTAGAACATGAAGCACGAACAAGAACGAAGATCACCATCCAGACAGTGCTGGCCGAGGGGGCGTTGCGGGGGCAAGTGGACCAGGATCAAATGAAGCAAGTCTTCTGGAATTTGGCGGCCAATGCATTCGATGCCATGCCACGCGGCGGCCGACTCATGATCGCGACGGGTTGCAGGCAGGTCGATGTCGCCGGACGCAAGACGGATGTGGTTGAAATCTCGTTTCACGATACGGGAGAAGGCATTCCCAGGCAGAACCTCGATAAGATTTTTCTACCCTTCTTCACCACAAAAGGACATGGGTCCGGGTTGGGGCTTGCGGCCGTGCATCGTATCGTTGACCTGCATGGCGGATGGATTAAGGTGGAGAGTGAGGAAAACCAGGGCACGCGATTTGTCGTGTGTCTGCCGCAATCGGCGGGTGCCGGGATGCGGTTGTGGCATGAAGGCAGGGAACCGTGGAAAAGATTCTAGTCGTTGATGATGAACAAAGCTTGCGGGAAGTGTTGAGCATCATGCTCAAGAGGACCGGGTATGACGTGACCAGCGTGGCCGACGGCGAAGAAGCCATCGAGCTTCTGAATAAGGACATTTTCGATCTGGTGATCACCGATTTGCGGATGCCGAAGATCGACGGCATGGAAGTACTCAAAGCCGCAAAGTCGGCCTCTCCCGAAACTGTTGTGTTGATCATCACGGCGTTTGCCTCCGCCGATTCGGCTGTAGAAGCGATGAAGCAGGGCGCCTATGATTATTTGACGAAGCCGTTTCAGGTGGACGAAGTTCAGCTGATCATCCGCAATGCACTGGAAAAGCGGCGCCTGACGACCGAGAATATTCTGCTCAAACGCGAGATGGCGAGCCAGTCATCATTTTCGCAATTGGTGGGCCAAAGCGAAGCAATGGAAAAGGTGTTCGATGTCGTGCGGAAAATAGCCGACTCGAAGAGCAATGTCTTGATCTGCGGCGAAAGCGGAACAGGAAAAGAGCTGGTTGCGCGGGCGATTCATTACAACAGCAGCAGAAATGTGATGCCGTTCGTGGCCGTGAATTGCAGCGCAGTGCCTGAAACGCTTTTGGAAAGCGAGTTGTTCGGCCATATGAAAGGATCGTTCACCGGCGCGATCTCCAACAAGGCCGGGTTGTTCGAGGTGGCTAACGGTGGGACTATTTTCCTTGACGAGATCGGCGATACGACTCCGACGATTCAAGTGAAACTCTTGCGAGTGATCCAGGAGCGCGAGTTCCGCCGCGTGGGGGGCAATCAGGACATCAAGGTTGATGTGCGCATCGTGGCTGCGACAAACAAGGATCTCGAAAAGGCGGTTGCCGACGGATCGTTCCGCGAAGATCTCTACTATCGATTGGATGTCATTCCGATTCGACTCCCTCCGCTGCGGATGCGGAGCGGAGATATTCCCTTGCTGGTCAACCACTTCTTGGAGCGGTTTTCGAAAGAGAGCGGGAAGCCGATGCCGGTGCTGAACTCCGACGCCATGCATGTGTTGTTGGCGCATGAGTGGCGGGGGAACGTCCGTGAGTTGGAGAATCTGATCGAACGTGTCGTCGCATTTTCAACAGAGGGGACGGTGACCGATACGGATGTGCAGGGGTGGCTTCATCGGTCGGTTGTGCCTCAGTCACAGCAGGGAGGCTCGCTCGAATTGACAGACGATGGAGTGGACCTCGAAGGGCTGGTCAACGGCATCGAGAAAGATCTGTTACTCAAGGCGCTGGAACGATCGAAATGGGTTAAGAAGAAGGCTGCTCGGCTGCTCCGGCTGAACACGCGATCCTTTCGGTATCGGCTGGAGAAGTATGCTATAAAAGGGGGTCGTGACTAAAGGCTCTTCAGAATCATTTTCCGCGCCATCTTCCGCGATTACCGTTCTCGCTCCGGCCAAAATCAATCTCGTCCTCCGGATTCTCGACCGCCGCGCCGACGGGTTTCACAATCTCTGGTCTTTGATGCACACCGTCGGGTTGGAGGATAAGGTCGTTATTCGGCTCAATCGGGAGCATGCCGACATTAAGCTGCAATGCGATGTTCCCTCATTGAGCGTGGACCATACAAATCTTGTCTATCGCGCCGCCGAGGCGGTGCTCCGCCGCTGTAAGCAAACAATTGGGGTGGAGATCGTGCTGGCCAAGCGAATTCCGATGGGAGCGGGGTTAGGAGGGGGGAGCAGCGACGCCGCAGCAACGATCGTCGGGCTTGACCGGTTATTGAATCTGGAATGGTCGGCGGCGGATATGGCTCAAGTCGGTCAAATGCTGGGAAGTGATGTCCCGTTCTTTTTCTCCGCCCCATCCGCTGTGGTGGTGGGGCGAGGTGAACAGGTGCGTCCGGTTCGAATCTTGGGGAGCCGCTGGGTTGTTCTTGTCAATCCTGGTTTTTCAGTCGAAACCAAATGGGCCTATCAGGAACTTTCTTCAAGCCGCTCCCAGGTGCTGCCGCTTTCAGAGATCCATGCAGCCCTAGGGCGAGAACCTCAGCTTTCATGGGATCAGGTTCTTCACACGGCTGAGAATGATTTTGAAGCGCCTGTCTTTAGAGCCCATCCGAGACTTCAAGACATCAAACAGGCACTCATGGCACAGGGCGCCGAAGTTGCTCTCTTGTCGGGCAGTGGAGCGACCGTCTTTGGTATTTTTCGGGAGGAAGAACAAGCTGGGCAAGCACTGGCCCATTTTCAGGCGCAATCTCAGCTCAAGGTCTTTGCCGCCGATGCATCTTCCAGTCCACTGATCGCTCAGCCATGAACGGGCCGTGGTGTAGCTGGTTCTGTTGACAGAAGCCTCTGATTTCCTATAAAGTTCGTGCCCTTGGTTCCCTTTCTCTGCGCGTGCAGCGAATGAGGGAGGCATGGCTCACAGAAGTTCGCCTGCGCTCACAGAAGAAGAACCACCAGAGAATTCAGAGTCTTACGACCGACAGTAGCAATAATAGGAACATTCGAGAAAGTCGATGAACAGGGAATTGAAAATTTTCTCTGGCAACGCCAACCCTGCGCTTGCCAAGGAGATCTCCGTTTATTTAGGTCAGAAACTGGGTGAGGCAACTGTCTCATCGTTCAGCGACGGCGAGATTCGGGTCAAGATCGACGAAAACGTGCGTGGCGCAGACGTGTTTGTCGTCCAGTCCTGTTGTCAGCCGGTGAACGATTCGTTGATGGAGTTGTTGATCATCATTGATGCGCTCAAACGGTCGTCGGCGAATCGTATTACTGCCGTCATCCCATACTTCGGATATGCCCGCCAGGACAGGAAAGACCAGCCGCGCGTACCAATTACCGCCAAACTGGTGGCAGATTTGATTACGACAGCCGGGACAGACCGGGTGTTGACGATGGACCTTCATGCGGGGCAAATCCAGGGGTTCTTCAACGTGCCAGTGGACCATCTGTATGCGATGCCGGTGCTGTTGGATTACATCACGAAAAAGAAGATCGACGACCTCGTCGTGGTGTCGCCTGATGCCGGCGGTGTGGAGCGAGCCCGTGCCTTTGCCAAGCGGATTCAGGCAAATTTGGCGATCATCGACAAGCGGCGCGAGGGGCCGAATCAAGCTCAGGTGATGAATATCATCGGCGACATTAAAGGCAAGAGTGTGCTGTTGCTTGATGACATGATCGACACGGCTGGCACGATCGTCCAGGGTGCGCAGGCCTGCGTTGATCAAGGTGCGCGCGAAGTCTGGACAGCTTGCACGCACGCGGTGCTTTCCGGTCCGGCGCTTGAGCGGCTGCAGAAATCCTGCCTCGCGCAAGTTGTCACGACCAATACGATTCCACTGCGGGGAAAAGAGCAGGTGTGCCCAAAGTTACATCAATTGTCGGTGGCCCCTCTCTTGGGGGAGTCTATCAGGCGCATTCACGAAGACGAATCGGTCAGTTCACTATTTGCCTAGGCTCCCACGCACTGGGCCTTTGGCCGCAAGCAGGGGAGATGGAGGAGTACCATGAAGTTCGATTTAACGGCGGCGGTAAGAGAGCAGGCCGGCAAAGGCGCAGCGCGGTCCATGCGGCGCGCAGGGAAAGTCCCCGCAGTGCTCTATGGACAGGGTGAGTGTCTGATGCTCACCGTCAATCCGGACGAGTTGATCAAGATTTTGAAGTCCCATGCGGGCAGCTCAGCCTTGATTTCTTTGACCATCGCCGGCGCGAAATCCAATCCGAGCCGCACCGCGCTGCTACGTGATTATCAGGTCGATCCCGTGAGCGGCGCTGTGCTGCATGCAGACTTCTTTGAAGTGTCCATGACCAAGCCCATTCGGGTCAAAGTTCCGATCAAGGTTATCGGAGGAATCCCTGTCGGTGTGAAGGAAGGCGGCGTATTGCACCACAACATGCGCGATCTGCACGTGGAGTGTCTGCCGTCCATCCTGCCGGACCATGTCGAGGTCGATGCGTCGGCCTTGAATATTGGCGGCGGGATCCACCTCAAAGACATCATAGCGCAGGAAGGGGTCCATTTCTTGGACGATCCCGGTCAGATGGTTGTCAGCGTGGCGGCACCCATGTCCGATGCCAAGCTCGAAGCCCTTCTGACCAGCGCGGCAGGCGCTGCAGGAGAGACGGAAGTCCTGGTCAAGGGCAAGGACGCGGCGGCTGTTGGCGAGGGTGCTCCTGGCGCGGAAGCAGCCAAGGCGGGGGCCGCGGCGCCAGCCGGTGAAGCCAAGGCAGGCGAGAAGAAGGAAGCGGCCGCTCCCAAGGCCGAAAAGAAGGAAGCTGAAAAGAAGAAGTAACGTTGCGTCTTCTCGTCGGACTGGGCAATCCCGGCAAGGCCTACGCTCAGACTCGGCACAATGCCGGTGTGTGGGTCATCGAGCGGGCCGCCGCTCGATGGGCGATCCGGCTCGCGTGTCGCGGCACGGTTCAACGAGGCTCCGGGCGACTGGGGTCCGAGTTGATCGAGTTGGCCAGTACGCTCGATTTCATGAACGTGACCGGCCCTCCGCTCAAAGGTCTGCTCCGAGACCTCAGGCTTGCCCCTGAGGATCTCATCCTCATTCATGATGATCTCGACCTCGAACCGGGTCGCCTTCGGATCAAGCAGGCAGGCGGGCACGGAGGCCATAATGGCATCAAATCCGTCATTGAGGCATTGGGAACTCCCCAATTTGTGCGGCTGAAGATAGGCGTTGGGCGGCCTGCGATTCGGCAGGATTCGGCTGACTATGTGCTGGAAACTCTGATTAACGATGAGATGGAGGTGTTCGAACCCTGTCTCGAACGGGCCGTCGATGCCTTGGAGTGTTTGATACACCGGGGGGTGGAGACGGCGATGAATCAGTTCAATGTGCGGGAAGGAAAGGAAAGTGGTGAGTTGTAAGTGGTGAGCGTTGAGTAGAGGAACTAACTCAGCACTCAGAACTTAAGACTCAGCACTTCTTAAAACATGGGGCTTTGTTGCGGGATGATCGGGCTTCCGAACGTCGGTAAGACTACGGTATTCAATGCCCTGACGGGTAGTGGGGCGCTCGCGGCCAACTATCCATTTGCCACCGTCGATCCGAATACCGGCATCGCACTGGTGCCTGATTCGCGCCTTGTGACGCTCACCGACCTATTCAAGTCGAAAAAGACCACCTACAGCACGCTTGAAGTCCGGGATATTGCCGGTCTGGTCGAAGGCGCCAGCAAGGGCGAAGGACTTGGCAACCAGTTTCTTGGCCACATCCGAGAAGTCGATGCGTTGCTGCATGTCGTGCGTTGTTTCCAGGGCACCGACGTGGTGCATGTCAGCGGCGGAGTGAATCCGCTTCACGATATCGGCATCATCGAAACCGAGTTGATGCTGTCTGATCTTGAGACTCTCGACCGGCGCAAGCAAAAAACGGAGAAAAAGGTTCGCGCAGGAGACAAAAAGGCGGCGTTTGAGATTGAGTTTATTACGCGTCTGATCGGCCTGCTCGACAAGGGCGAGTGGCTGGGTAATCTCAGCTATACGCCGGAGGAGCGGGTGATTCTCGATGAGTGCCAACTGCTGGCTGCCAAGCCGGTGCTGTTTGTGGCGAACGTCTCAGAAGGAAAGCATGCCGATGAAGCGATGGTGCAAGCTGTGCGGGACTTTGCCGGCAAACGAGGCGCGGGTGTCGTGACTATCTGTGGCCAGCTGGAAGCAGAACTGTCGTCGTTGCCTGAGGCTGAACGAGCCGGTTTCCTCAAGGAACTGGAGCTGACAGAATCCGGCCTTGTGCGACTCACGCGCGAAGCCTACACGCTGTTGAATCTTATCACCTTCTTTACCGCCGGGGAAATCGAATCTCGGGCCTGGCCGATCTCACGAGGGACAAAAGCGCCGCAGGCGGCGGGCAAGATCCATTCAGACATGGAGCGCGGTTTCATCCGGGCCGAGGTCTATCACTACGATGACTTGCTGGCCTGCGGGTCGGAGGCCAAGGTGAAGGAGAAGGGGTTGTTTCGTCTTGAGGGCAAGGATTATGTGCTGAAAGAAGCGGACATCGTGTATTTTCGGTTCAATGTCTGAGCGTTGAAGAGCGGGACAGGGGTCGATGATCAAAGTCCTCTTAGTCGAAGCCAGTGAAGTCGATGCTCGTCAGGCGCGCGACATGCTTGCTGAGGCAGGTGAGGGAGACATTCGGGTTACCCACGTCGGGAATCTGAGCGCAGCCTTGCGTCTGCTGAGTCGTGAGTCGTTTGATGTCATCTTGCTCTACGGAGATCTGATCGACACGCATGGCTTGAACGTTCTGGATCTGCTCCAGGCGGCATTGGCTCGGATGCCGATTGTGATGTTGACGGACCAGAACGATAGCAGGAAAGAACGGCAGGCAATCCAGCGAGGCATTCAGGACGTGATCGTCAAGCAACACTGGACGGCGGAACAGCTAGTGCGGGCGGTCCGTCACTCGGTCGATCGCAAACAAGCCGAACAGCGCCTGTCGTATTTGGCGCAGTACGATCCGTTGACCGCGCTGGCCAATCGGGCGCTGTTTCGCGATCGGCTGATTCATGCGCTGGCGCTTGCCAAGCGGAAGAAACAAGAAGTTGGCCTGGTCTTGATGGGGCTCGATCAATTTACATTTCTCGCTGAGACGCTCGGCACCGATGGTTGCGACGTGATGCTCAAAGAGACGGCGGAACGCCTCAAGAAATGTATGAGAGATGTTGATACCGTGGCGCGTCTCGAAGGCGATGAGTTTACCTGCCTGCTGGAGGGGATCAATTGTCGGGCCGACATGGAGATCGTCGCCAAGCGAATCCTGGACTCTATGGCAGAACCATTTAAGGTGAATGGCGAACAGATCATGGTCACGGTCAGTATTGGGGTTGCCGTCTATCCGATCGACGGACGACAGGTCGATGAGTTGCTGCAGCGTGTCCAGGGCGCATTGAACGCCGTTCAGGAAGACGGCGGCGCGAACTATCAGTTCCCTGCGTCCGGAGATACTCAAGCGTGAGCCAAGAGTACTTGCTGAATTTTGGCATCGAGGTGTGCTGGAACGGGTGAGATTTCAGGTCTTATTTCAAGCAAGTCCCCTATAAATTGACAGTTTTGTTCGCCCTGTGTTACCGTTCCCCGTTCGTTGCGCCAGAGAGGCGCCTTACACCTCGCTCCCGACCGGTTCGGGGGCCTTTGTCCAGGAGGATCTTTTCATGGAGCTCTACGAGTCTCTGTTCATTATTCGTCCGTCTGTCTCCGACGAGGAGACCAGCACCCTTATCGAGAAGATGAAAAGCGTCGCCGATAAGACCGGTGCGCAGTTCATCAAGGCTGAAAATCTAGGCAAGAAGAAGCTTGCTTATGAAGTGCGCCGCGAACGCAAGGGCACGTATGCCTATTTCTATTTCAAGGCGCCGAACAATACCGTCGGTGAACTGGAGCGGGCCTACCGGTTGGAGGACAATATTATCAAGTTCCTGACGGTCCATCACAAGAAAGAACTGGTGCAGAGACGGCCGCCGGAATCTTCGGCTCAGGAGTCCGATAGTGGCCGGATTTAACAAAGTTATTCTCATGGGCAATCTCACTCGGAATCCAGAGTTGCGGTATACGCCGAGTGGGACGCCGGTGGCGAGTTTCGGCCTGGCGGTGAGCCGCCGGTTTAAGCAGGGCGAAGACCTCAAAGAAGAAGTGTGTTTCGTGGACATCGTGGTGTTCGGCAAGCAAGCGGAACATTGCGGGCAGTACCTGAGCAAGGGCAATGGAGCGATCGTCGAGGGACGGCTGCAGCAGCGCCGATGGGAAACTGAAGACGGCCAGAAGCGCAGCAAGCACGAAGTGGTCGCGCAAACCGTGACCTTCATGCCCAAACGTCAAGACGGCGGGGCCGGGGCCGGCGGCGCGGAGCCTCCGGTTCATGATGAGCTCGGCTATGACGCGGATGAACAAGCCTAGTGGCGCAGTAACGAGGAGGCGGTGATGGAACGGAGCAATGATAGCGAGCGTGGCGGGGGTGGAGGCCGATTATTTCAACGGAGACGGCCTTGCCGCTTTTGCCTGGAGAAGGCGCCCATCGACTTTAAGGATGCGGGTCTACTGAGGAATTTCTTGACGGAGCGTGGGCGTATCGTCCCTCGCCGCATTTCTGGAAACTGCATGCGCCATCAGCGTGAGCTGACGGTAGCCGTCAAGCGGGCGCGGCATATCGCTATCATCAGTTTTGCCGAGGAGCGATAACGAGCGTGACCGGCGATTGCAGCGTATTGGAGCAGGACAGCGGTATGACGCTGGGGATCGTGATGGAACTGCTGACACCGAAGATTGCTGACATTACAGCCGATGGAGTTTCGCTGTCGGGGGATCTGACGAGTGAAGATCTTGGCCTGACCGATGCGGAGATCTCCATCCGTGGAACCTTGGCCGTGGCGCTTGATCTTCGAGCGGTCGAGCGCACGATCTGCGTGACGGGAGTCGTGGAAGGGACGTCGGTTCGCCAATGCGTGCGCTGTCTGAAAGATTTTGAAGACCCCATCGCGTTTTCTGTGCGTGGCGCTTATGAGCGGGAAACAAAGGCTGCGGCGTCCATGCCAAAGCAAGACGTTCCGAGGAAGAAAAAAGCCGCGCCGGAGGTCGAGACCAAGCCGGAAGAGCCGGACGACGATCTGTACTACTACGCGGGCGATCATCTCGATCTGGCGCCGATGCTGCGCGAACAGATGATTCTCGCGTCTCCGATGCACCCGCTGTGCGACGAGGAATGTCGTGGACTCTGCGCGAAATGCGGGAAAAATTTGAATGAAGGGTCGTGCCACTGCGCCGCGGAACAGACGGGAAGTCCGTTTCAAGTTTTACGCGGCATGAAAGAAAAGTTGCGAGAGCCTGCCGGCCAGTGAAAGGGCCGGCAGCGGCTCAAAGAAGGAGTTTCCATGCCTAATCCAAAACATAAACACTCACGGGCGAGACGAGACAAGCGCCGGACGCAAAAGCTCCGCATGACGCCTCCAGGGATGTCCATCTGTCCACAGTGCCACGAACTGAAGCTGCCGCATTACACCTGCTTGAACTGCGGGACGTATAAGGGCAAGGCCATCATTCAAGTCGAAGAGGCGTGACGGAAGGTGCACCGTGCTCTATGACATCGGCCTGACTCGGATGGGTGGCTCGACTGTCTTTGGCGACTTCGATTCGGCAGTATCCGAGCGCGCAGGTGCCGGTATTCCGTATGCTCCAGGACGCCGGGAGAGTGCGCGTGCGGCCGGAATCAATTATCCTCCGTTGGGCAAATCACCGAACTACGGTCAGATCTCTGTCGTTTTGATCCAATCAGAAGCCCTGTGCATGGACAGCCGGTTTATCCGACGCCAGCCGTGACCACCTCATCTCGCATGAAGATCGCGCTTGACGCGGTAGGAGGGGACCATGG
>JAOUEB010000294.1 GCA_029858925.1 Nitrospira sp. | reverse complement strand
CTGCGCCCGATCCTGCGCATCTGTCGCCCATAGGACCTGATCGGCCTGCACCTCCAGCCGTTGGACGTCCGACGCCAACAACACACGGATGGAAGGCGCGGCCTGGGCCTCGGATGTCGCCAGGCACCCCATTCCTAGGGCGAATGCGGCCAGACCGGCACAACACTGACGCTGTATCATCGACGAAAGAACCATCCTACGATATAGAATAGCAGACTCAGGACGACACTGAGGACGATGCTGGTGCCGATGGGAAAATAAAAACTGACGTTGTCGCGCTTGTAGGAGAGATCACCAGGCAGCTTTCCCAGCCAGCTGAACGCGCCGCCCAGACCTGGAATACGATCCACCGCAAGCAACAACAAGCCGAGAAGCACAATCCCGGCCCCGATTCCGATGAGCAACTTGCCAAGCGCAGTCCATTCCGGCATCAGCCCTTCACCAAACATTCAGCTATCTGAATCGCGTTCAACGCCGCTCCTTTGCGGAGATTGTCGGAGACGACCCAAAGATTGAGGCCGTTCGTGATCGATTCATCCTCGCGCACACGCCCGATGTACACTTCGTCTTTTCCCGTCGCATCCAATGGCATCGGATAGAGCTTCTTCACCGGATCGTCATACACGATCACGCCCGGCATAGCGGCCAAGGCCGCCCGCGCCTCGTTGGGATTCAGGGGCCGCTCCAGCTCGACATTGATTGCCTCGGAATGGCAACGCAACACCGGCACCCGCACGGTCGTCGCCGTCACACGGAGCCCAGGCGCGCCGAGAATCTTTCTGGTCTCCTTCACGATCTTCACTTCTTCCGAGCAGTCGCCCCCGTCGTTGAACGAACCGATATGCGGCAGCAAGTTGAAAGCGATCTGATAGGGATAGACCTCCGCCTTGACGTCGCGGAACGCCATCAGATCTTTCGTCTGATCCATCAGCTCATCCATCGCCGCCGCGCCGGTCCCCGAGACGGACTGAAACGTCGTGACCACCACACGCTTCACACCGACCGCATCGTGCAACGGTTTCAGCGCCATGACCAACGGCGTCGTCGTGCAGTTGGGAATCGAGACAATGCCTCTCGGCATCGCACTCAACGCATGGGCGTTCACTTCCGGCACCACCAGCGGAACGTCCGGTTCCATCCGAAACACGCCGCTGTCGTCGATCACGACGACGCCCGCCGCGCCGAGCTTCTTGCCATAGTCGCGGCTGATCGCATCCGTCGCCGAAATCAACGCGAAATCCACGCCTGCAAACGACGACTCGGGGGTCAGTTCCTCGACCGTCCATTCCTTGCCCTGACAGGACATCGTTTCCCCGGCCGACCGCTTCGAGGCGAAGAGGCGGAGCGATTCCAGCGGGAACTTGCGCTCTTCCAGAATGTCCAATGTTTCCTTCCCGACGGCGCCGGTCGCCCCGAGAATAGCCATCACGTATTTTGATTTCTTTTTCAGCATCGATCCCTGCCTGTTTATAACGCGATTTCTCGAATCCGATGATTGAACGTATCTGCGATCACAAGATGTCCGGACCCGTCGACGGCGATGCCGAAGGGATAATTGAAGCCGGCACTCGACGCCGGCCCGCCGTCCCCGCCATACCCAATCGTCCCAATTCCAGCCAACCGTCCGAGCAGGCCTGTTGCGCAATCCCACCGTCGAACCAGATGATTGTCGGAATCCGTAATGTAGAGATTCCCCTGCCGATCCACCGCGAGACCGGACGGTCTGGACAGGCTGGCTGACGGCTGCTCCGCGTCGCCCTGATACCGATAGGCGCCACCGTCCCCTGCCACGGTTCGAATGAGACCGCTGATGCGATCAATCGCGCGAATCCTTCCGTTGAAGGTGTCGGCGATGAAGAGTGTCCCGTCCTCCGCAATCGACAAACCGCTCGGCCCGGCCAGATCCGCCTCTGTTGCGGGAATCCCGTCTCCGTTGTACGCTGCCGATCCGGTTCCGGCCACCGTGCGGATAAACCCGGTTTTGAGATCGATCGCCCGCACACGATTGTTGCTCTGATCGGCCACGTACAAGATGTCCGCATCGCTCACGGCCAACGCTGCCGGTTCATTCAACGCTGCAGCAGCCGCCGGACCTCCGTCGCCGCCGTATCGGGGATGGCCGATGCCGGCGATGGTCGTGATGGTTCCTGTGCCTGCTTCGACGCGGCGCACTCGATGGTTCATGGTATCGGCAATATAGAGATGGCCCTGCCGGTCCACGGTGACCGCGGTCGGAAAATTAAGGCAGGCCTCGATCGCCGGTCCGCCATCGCCGCTGAATCTCTTTTTCACCGTTTCCCCGTTGATGAGATACCGAACGGTCCCACTCAAATCCGCCTGCTGCCGATACTTCTGCGTGGCAGCCTGGGCCGTGTCGGCAAAGGGGTCGTCGTCTATTGATGGCTGCGCGGCTGAATCCTGGCGGACCACCGCCGGCTCGCGTGCGCTATTGGCCACACCGGCCACAGTTGAAATGACACCGGTCTCCCGATCGACCCTCCGAATGACATGATTTTCAGAGTCTGCAATCAGCACGTTACCCTGCGCATCGAATGCCGTGCCCTTCGGCTCATTCAACGTCGCCAGGACGGAAGGCCCGCCGTCGCCTGAATAGTCGGGTTCGCCGCTTCCAGCAAGGGTTTCAATTGTCCCTGTACGAAGAGCCGTCGCCATCATCGACACCACAACGTGTTAACTCAGGTTGCGAAGAATCGCGTCGCCCATCTCGGTCGTCCCGACGATCCGAGCGCCCGGGCTTTGAATGTCTTTGGTCCGATAGCCGAGGTCGAGCGTTTTCACGATCGCCTGTTCGATCGCCGCCGCCTCCTTATCGAGCTGAAATGCATACGACAGCATCATCGCCGCCGAAGCAATCGTGGCAATGGGATTGGCGATATTCTTCCCGGCGATATCCGGCGCGCTGCCGTGGATCGGCTCGAATAGGCCGATCTTGGCGCCGATACTCGCGGACGGCAACATTCCGATCGAACCGGTCAGCATCGCCGCCTCGTCGCTGAGGATGTCTCCGAACATGTTGTTGCACAGCAGCACGTCGAACTGACGCGGATTGCGCACCAATTGCATCGCGGCATTATCCACATAGATATGCCCCAACTCGACATCGGGATATGAGGCATGAACCTCAATGACGACCTTCCGCCACAGTTCTGACGATTCCAGGACGTTGGCCTTGTCCACTGACGTGACTTTTTTCCGCCGCTTGCGCGCAGCCTCGAAGGCCACCTTGGCAATGCGCCGGACCTCTTC
>JAOUEB010000293.1 GCA_029858925.1 Nitrospira sp. | reverse complement strand
CCCCAGTATCCATAGGGTGGGTAGTACGGGCCATAGTAGGCAGCAGCCCAGCTTCCTGAGTCTCGTGAAGCGACAGTATTCCAATCGATCACATGTTTGATATCGAGAACGGGATAGGTGTACTCGCTTTCGTCCAGCGGTCTTGTGGCTGAACCCTTCACGACTCCAATAATGGTAACCGGTGTGCCGGCAGGCACGCTCGCAGGATCGAGAAACTCTTCTCGAACAGCCAGAAAACGCCCTTCCGACCGAAGTCGGTCTGTGGCCGCAGGCCCATCCGATCTCGCCGGCAATTCAAGGATCTCGATCTCCGTCCGCTCCTTCGTCCGTTTGGAGGCAATGACGATGCCGCCGATCGTGATGACTCGCCCGATATACTCGGCAGGAGCTGCTCGCAGGTCCGCGAATTTCACACTGCGATCGATCTGTTGTTCCAATTCAGGCGGCACTCCGAGAGAGCCCGACGCGCGCTCCATCTGATGAAGAGACTCCGCGCAAGCAGAGAGCATGAGGAGTGCGCCGAGAAGAGGAAAAATTGGGGTTATGCCTGGCATGGACGTTCTCATCTCTAAAACTGATAGGACAGGCCAACCAACAAATGCTGCGCTCTGTAATTGCCCCGAAACCCATCCTGGGGACCGAATGCGTGATCGAAGTGCAATGTCGCGCCGGTGTATTTGTACTCGGTAAAGACAGCGATCTTTGGTGTGACGAATGCGCGCAGGCCTGCCAGCACATTCCACGCCGTAGCCACATCCGTATCGCTTCGCACGGTGGCGGTATCCCCGATACGGGCGATCGCCATTCCGATGCCGGCGCCGCCGTAGGGTTGGAACGTGCGGCCTGGATACCGTGCGATGAGGTTCACGCCGATCGTGGTGAGGCGAAGATGGATGCCAGGATCAGGATCAACACTCGGAGTACCTGGGTCATCACCCAAACTCTTAATGTGCGGGGTTGTGTGAAACACTTCGCCCTCAATCCCGACCCAACTGTGCCCGGGGAAATAGCCCAGCTTGCCGCCGTAGGTCATCGAGTTGCTGAGGTCAAAATCGGCGAGTGGTCCCGGGACTCCGGCCGAGGCGCCGGTTCCTGCAATGCTATTGATACGATCGGCAAAATTCACGCCGGCAGTGCCGGCCGCATACCATTCCGCAATGGCAGCCTTGGGCGCTACAACGATCCCAGCGACGAACCAGAATACCAAAATGGTTGCAGGCATTCGCATCTTCATCTCCGCCAGCAAGGACTCTTAGCTTGAAATGTTGCTGCGCGATCTTACCAAGAGTTCGGCGCAATGCACAGGGCCTCCCTTATCAGCGGGGACCAATCTGCCCTCCGCCCTTATGCTGTTGCGACAAGCCTGCGGCCGGCGGGATCGCCCCTCGGACCTTCGAGGTACTGCCTGAGTACGCCTCAGGGTCTCACGCCTCCGCGCGCCGGTCTCACGACGCGGCTTGGTGATTTCGTCACGAACCGTCATGAATCACCCAGGCTAGTAGCATACAGTTTGCGTCGCCTAGACACGTATTCCGAATGGAATAGACTGCACGATGCCAACGGCACTTAATTATGTGGCAGTCGATGGATACCTGTTTTGATGCCACTCGATTGCCGGACGGATGATGGGCGCATCGGATGCGAGTCAGTCGCTGGAGACTGTCTCGATAGAGAAGGAGGTCGCACCAGGAACGAATGTCCCATGGTCAGTCGCTGGTTCTTGGAGGAACATCTCTTACGCGGCTTTTGAGTGGCTCTGGGACCTTCCAATCCGTGAGAGCACGATGCGGGCACTCTGTGCGGCACAATTCTCGATCTCTGCTCACGAAGAGACACAGAAGCAGTCCATCTATTTGGGGACCAATGAGTGATGGACGGAGTGGCCGATGTGTTGCGGGGCGCCGGCTATACGGTTCTGCAAGCCGATAATGGGGTGAACGCGCTACAGTTTACAACCCGTTATGTGGGACCGATCGACCTATTGGTCACCGACATCATGATGCGACAGATGAACGGCCGGGTCTTGGCACAGCAGATGCGCGTGTCAAGGCCCGAAACCAAAGTACTGTACATGTCCGGCTATGAGGACAACGCCATCGTCCGTCAAGGAGTATTGGTGGAACGCACACCGTTCCTGGCAAAACCGTTCTCGCTCGATATCCTCTTGAAACAAGTGCGTGAAGTTCTGGATCTTCCGCAGGAGTCCGGCTCCTGACCTCAACCCGCATGGTGGACTGAGCCGTGGCAGGCCGTGCCCGTCGTGCCGAATCAGTCCCGTGTCGTCAAATTACGTGAGCGCTGAGAATCGCTGATGTTCCGATTGCTACAGACTCTTGTGGACATCCACACCGTTCCAGACAGAGTCCGCTCGCTACATGTTCGCATTTTGCTATTAGGGCGCTACCGAGCGGCTGCGGCTGCGTGAAACAGGATGTCTGCGATGCTAACCACGCGAAACGTTGATGAAAACCTGCCTCCTCAACGCCGGAGACAGATCAAAATCCAAGGTCAGGCCTGGACGCGATGGTCTTGGCAGAAGCGCGATTCGACAGGATACGGCCAGCTGCTACACTTAGGGCAACACGCTATTCGAGGTCACTGAACGGACAGATGATCCTTCAAAGGAGCGACGCCAATGACTCACACATCACGCCGGGCCTACAACGTTCTCTCTGCCTTGAGCATCGTCACGCTCAGCCTAGCGATCGCGGCTTGCGCCGGAGGAGACTATGCCTCAACGGGCAACGGCGAAGATTCGGCCGCCACGCAGCAACTGGATGCTGCGGCGATGGGCCAACAAACCCAGACGGAAGAATCTGGAGTCCTCAATGCCGCTCCAACACGCGGCCCGCAGGATCCGATCTTCGTCGATCTTACAGCCCCGGTCCTGGATAAGAGCATGCAACAGGCGGAAAAGCCCAAGGGCGCGATCGCGCAGCAGATCCGTAAAGAACTCTCGTCTGACCCCATCATTCAACTGGTGACGGGAAGTAAGAGCGCGACAGCGGGGAAATCCTCTCCCGCTCCCTCGGTTGCCGATGTCACTGTCGCATCAAAGGTCTCGATGATGGAGATGAAAGGCGTGAACCGCAAGGGTGCCAAAGCCGGTAAGAAGATGGTGGCGGTGGTCATGGAGGCCACGATTACGTCTCAGGTCCCCCCTGCGATCTACACCGTGTATGAATCAGGCCATGTGTCGCAGAAAACAGAAGTCTCGAAACGGTTCGCCCAACAGATTCGACAGGTGATCCTCGAAAAGGTCGGTTCGCAAG
>JAOUEB010000292.1 GCA_029858925.1 Nitrospira sp. | reverse complement strand
GAACTTCTTGATAGGCATAGTCACGATAGCGAATCGGGATAAAGTCCTCTCGGCGGACGGCGAGTAATGCGGATCGGATTCTGTCGGAGCGAAGCAATCCTTCCGCGGTAAGTTGCCGAACCTTACCCTCTCGCTCCTTTCGAAACTCATCACAGCTCTTCCTCGGCTCAGTCGGCGGGGGAATGATCCAACCCATATGTGCCGTCATTCGTCACCCGTCAATCGTCATTCGATTCGGAGAGGCCCCGCTTGACGGCTGACGTTTTCGTGCTCACACCTCTGCGATCCAGGCGACTGCCGAGCCGGGACGTTCGTGATGGAGGCGGTGCAGGCCGGCCGCCTTGGCCGCCTCTACCGCTGCGTCAAATTCTTCTTTCGTAATGCCCCGGTTCAGCGGCGGATACTTGAACGATTTCCAGCATGGCCGATATTGATCCATGATATTGACGTAGGTGTCCTTGGAAACCTTGTCGGCAAGGAAGCACATGATCGCTTCAGTTCCGGCGAGCCCTCCAGGTAACACAAGGTGACGAACGAGCACGCCGCGCAGGGCCAGACCTCGTTCGTCGATCACGAGGTCGCCGGTTTGCCGATGCATCTCTTGAATGGCAAGCTTGGCGATGTCTGGATAGCCGGGCACCTTGGAGTACTTCAACCCCGCCTCCGCGTCCGCGTACTTGAAATCGGGCAAGTAGATATCGACGATCCCGTCCAGCAACCGAAGTGTCTCCAGATCATCATACGAACTGGTGTTATAGACCAACGGAATGTGAAGGCCGCGCTGCGCGGCCAGCCACAACCCTTCCAGGATCTGTGGGACTTGATGCGAGGGGGTAACCAGGTTGATGTTGTGGCATCCCTGCTCTTGCAGATCCAGCATCATGTCGGCCAATTCTTTCGCCGACACGTCCTTTCCCTCCCGCAACTGGCTGATTTCGTAATTTTGACAATAAACGCACCGGAGATTGCAGCTGGCAAAAAAGATCGTGCCCGATCCGTTCCAGCCGCGAAGCGGCGCCTCTTCGCCATGGTGAGGGCCGTGACTGGATACGAAGGGCGTCGCTCCCACCAGGCAGAAACCGAGGTCTCCTTCAAGGCGGTCAATGGCACAATGGCGGGGACATACGTGGCAACGGCGTAATCGCTCTTGCGCTTGCGCCACCCGCTCGGCCAAACGCCCTGTTGCCAGTAGGGAGCAGTAGCTTGCCTGTCTCTGCGAGGCGTTTCGCTCTTTTCCGGTGGACGTGAGATGCATGGTCCGCTCAACAGTGGAGGTGCAGGGGGACAGCCTCTCCTTTCCGGTTTCAAGAAATCGGGCGCATGATCGACAGCCCTCGGTCGTCAGGCACAAAACTCCCGCAGGGGACAGGTCCGCGTTCGCTGTCGACGGCAATAATCTCGTCCAAGCCGAACCAAGGCTGACTCGAAATCGCTGAAGTACATACCTCCCACGGCAGATCTCTTCCACAAGACGCGAAGCTGATCCACGGTTGGACGACTGCTTCCTCCCCGTTCAGTTGAGAAGAGCGCCAGGTCTTTGGCCGCCAGAATACTCAAAGGCGACAAGGTCGGTTGTGCTTTCGGCCAGATGTCGCGCAATTCGCGAAGAAAGATCTGCACCGTCACGTCGCCGATTCCCTTACCCAATGATTTGAGTCGAGCCTCCAAATCGAAAGCATCGGCGGCGGCATCGTGCAGCCTCTCCAGATCACCATCGTACTGATCCAAGAGGTGATTCATCACTTCCAGCAATTTTGTCGCAGTCTTGAAATCGTAGCGAACATAGCCGCCTGCATCCAGCGCTCTGACCAACCCGTCCCAGCCGGATTTCACGATGGCCTGCGGGCTCGTAAGCCCGCGCCGGACGAATTCGGCATGGGTTCTCGCCACGATCGAGCCAGAAATCCGCGCTCCATAGAGGAGCGCCGCCAAGAACCACAGAAAGAGATCTCTCCGACGATGAGCGGACAGGGTGAGCCCGAGTTCCGATGAAAAACGCCCTGTCACACGCGAGAGGAGCGCCCTGATCACGGCCCGAGCTTGCCCGGTTGTCGGTCCAGTTCGGCCGGAGACCCAATCCTTGCTCTTCTCCACTGCCTTGGCATGGCGATGAGTTCCCATTGGCCTGCTCGATGCGGCGTCAGTGTAAGGCATGCTCAGCCTGCGATGGCCCAACGCCCGCTCACGAACTGGGAGCAATCAGGACAGCGGCCGGCTTGCAGCCGATTCTCCACCATCGCGAGTCCCCACCGACGGATGAGGACGGTCCCACAGCCTGGGCAGATCGTATTCTCGACTCCTTCTTCTTGCGGCACATTTCCCAGATACACATAGCGCAGCCCCTCTTCCTGGCCGACCTCCCTGGCCCGCAGCAACGAACGGATCGGCGTCTCTTGCCAGTGCTCCATCTTGTAGGCGGGAAAGAATCGGCTGATATGCCAGGGCACATCCTCGCCCAGCTCGGTTTTGATAAAGCGCGCGATGTCTCTCAACTCACTTGCCTCGTCGTTCAACCCGGGAATCAACAACGTGGTGAGCTCAATCCACACTCCCAGCTTCTTGTATTCCCGAATGGCCGCCAAAACCGGCTCCAGCCTAGCTCCGCACAACTTCTTGTAGTAGCTGTCGCGGAAGGATTTGAGATCGATATTTGCAGCGCTGAGGTACGGCGCGATCTCCCGCAGGGGGTCGAGCGAGATGAACCCGTTCGTCACGAAGATGTTGCCTAACCCAGCCGCCGCCGCCGCCCGCGCGGTCGCGAGAGCCAGCTCATAGAAGATCGTCGGTTCCGTATAGGTATAGGCGATGCTACGGCACCCAGTTCGTTTGGCCTGTGCCGCCAGCTCGGAGGGAACCACCGGTGTTCCAACCCCCCAGCGCGCCTCCGGCGGCTCGGTTTCGGCGCACCACTCGCCCGCTGGATGCTCACCGATCGCGGAAGCCGCATCCTCGCCGCGGTCCACCAACTCCTTGAGCTTCGGCCATTGCGAGATGGTCCAGTTCTGGCAGAACCGGCAGCGCAAATTGCAGCCGACTGTCGCAATGGAGTAGACCGTGCTTCCAGGAAGGAAATGAAACAAAGGCTTTTTTTCGATCGGATCGATCTCCGACGAGACGATGCGGTTTGCCACGCGCGTAAAGAGTCGGCCGCCGTGATTGATTCGAACCCCGCAGGCTCCACGGCGATCCGGTGCGATCGTGCAGTCATGCGGGCAAAGTGTGCATCGGACGAAGAGGTCCGGCATGGGTTCGTAATACAGCGCTGCCTGGAGGTCGA
>JAOUEB010000291.1 GCA_029858925.1 Nitrospira sp. | reverse complement strand
ACAGGTCGGCAAGCATGCTCAGGTATGGGTTCAGCCCCCGGGTGAAGAGTCTACCTTTGACTTTTTTCAGGTTCCTATTGTTTCTGGTGATCAGCCATGGGGTGTGCTCCAGATCGCGTTTCGTCAGGCCGACGCGTCTTGGCTCCATTGGTTTCTCACGGACCCGTGGGTGCGATTCATTGGGTTTGTCAGTGGATCGGGATTCCTCGGCTACTTCTTTTTCATGAAACGCACGCTGCGTCAGCTCGATCCGTCCAGCGTTATTCCGACTCGCGTCAAGGCCGCACTCGATGCGCTTACGCAAGGTGTGGTCATGGTTGACACGCAGGCGCTGATCGTGTTGGCGAACGATGCGTTCAGTCGGGCCGTAGGCCGGCCGGTGGGGTCGTTGGTCGGGTCAGACCTCAGCGCTCTTGCCTGGAAGACTATCGAATCCGCAGGTTATACGAGCTTTGTCTATCCATGGACGGAAGCGATTAGGGCCAAAGAGCATCGAGATAACACTGTCTTGCTGTTTGACTTGCCGGAGAGTGAAACGCGGAAGTTTATCGTGAATGTGGCTCCGATTATGGACGATGGATCCATGGTGAGGGGGGCTCTGGTGTCCTTCCACGATGTTACCGAACTGGATCATGCGAATTCACAACTCATGGAAGCGAACAGTGAGTTGGAGTCGTCCCGTCTCGAAATTCTGCAGAAGAACCAAGATCTCGAGACAACGAATACGAACCTCCATGTCGAGATGGATCAGCGGAAAAAGGCCGAAGCGGAGAAAGACAAACTGTATCAGCAGCTCATGCAGGCATCACGCCAGGCCGGCATGGCGGATGTTGCATCGAGTGTGCTGCATAATGTCGGGAACGTGCTCAACAGCATCAACGTCTCGACGGACGCCTTGCTGAAGACCCTTCAGAAACCGATGGTGGATGACGTCTGCCGCATTGCGTCAATGTTTCATGAACATCAAGATGATCTGCATCAATTTCTGACCGGAGACTCAAAAGGGAGACAAATATCCACCTACTTGACGCTAGTTGCGGAGTCTCTGCGCGGAAGTCACCAAACTATTCAAAGTGAACTCGGCTCTCTCCAGCAGAAGGTCGAGCATGTTAAACATGTGATTTTGTCGCAGCAGGAGATCGCCCGGGCCGGGAGTGTTCGCGAGGCGTCAGCGACAGTGGACCTGATGGAGCAAGCCTTGGTGATGGCGTTGCCGGAACCGGGAAAGTATTGCATCCATGTCTCACGTGAATACAGTCATGTTCCGTTGATCATGACTGATCGGCACCAAGTGCTGCAGATCTTAGTGAATGTGGTCACTAATGCCAAGGAGGCCATGATTGAACGTCCAGCCCATGCGCATCGGCTCTCGGTGCGCGTCGGAGTGGCCGGCGCCCACAAGAATGCCGTGCGGCTCGAAGTGGCCGATACCGGTTGTGGGATCCCCGCCGAAAATCTTCCACGTGTGTTTACACAGGGGTTCACTACGAAAACAGAGGGGCATGGTCTCGGTCTTCATAGCGCCGCGATCTCTGCCAAGAACATGGGCGGGTCCATCCAGATTCATAGCGGGGGCGCAGGATGCGGCGCCACGGTTACGCTCTATCTTCCGTTGAGTCTAGCGGAGGCTGCTGCATGATGAATGAGGAGATGATGGATAATCGTCGAATCATGGTGATTGACGACAATCATTCCATCCACGATGATTTTCGAAAGGTTCTTTGTTCGAATGCCGGGGAGGGGAGTCTCGCCCAAGCGAGGGCGGCGTTGTTCGGCGATGCGCCACGATTCCAGGAGCCCGAACGGTTCGATTTGGATTGTGCTGACCAGGGGCAGGCCGGCGTCTCGTTGGCGCGGAAGGCGCGGAATGACGGCCGGCCTTATGCGGTGGCGTTCGTTGACATGAGGATGCCGCCCGGGTGGGATGGGCTGGAGACCGTCGAACGCCTCTGGAAAGAGGATCCAGAGCTGCAGGTGGTTATCTGCACGGCATATTCCGATCAGCCGTGGGATGAAATCAGACGGCGAGTCGGCCGAAGCGACAACCTGCTCATTCTTCAAAAACCGTTCAGTAGCGTTGAAGTGTTGCAGCTAGCCGGCGCACTCTCCAGAAAGTGGAACCTCGCCCATAAGGTGGACGCACAGCTAAGTGAATTGAATAAGCTTGTAGACGAACGTACGGCGGAACTTCAGCATGCGAACGATCGGCTGACGCATCTCAATCAGTCCTTGGTGCGAACCGTAGCGGACCTCGATGCGGCTCAAACAGAGATTTCTCGGAAAAATGCCGAGTTGGAACAGCTGGTTTCTCGCGATTCCCTGACCGGGTGTCTCAACCGCCGGGCGGTGTATGCGAATCTTGAGACGGCGTTTGCCGAAAATCGTGAGCAGGGCAGCGAGCTCTGCTGCGTGATGGTCGATATCGACCATTTCAAGCGCGTGAACGACCAATTCGGACATATGGTAGGGGATCATGCCATACAAGCGGTTGCCGCCTGTCTGGGTAGCACGATGCGGTTGACGGATATTGTCGGCCGCTATGGAGGAGAGGAATTTTGCTTGGTGTTTCCGCGCACCACGTTGGCTGAAGCTGCCGACATGGCGGAACGCCTTCGAATTCGCATCGCGACAGAAGCGGGGGCGAGGGTGCGGACGTCGATCAGGCTGGCGCTGACGGTAAGCTGTGGAGTTTCGTCGACGAAGCTGGGAGCGTACACGCCGTTAGAGTTAGTCGATCAAGCGGACAAGGCGCTCTACGCCGCCAAGGAGTCCGGGCGGAACTGCGTTATGGCACTCGATACGATCATTGCCGGGGCAAACGGATTCGATCTGGTCGAGCCGCCGGTCAGGCGCATTACTCCGCGGCCGCCGATCCCGGCAGATTCCCTGTAGCCGAGCTCTCCTGCGTCGCACGCTAGCCCCTGGGTGCTTCCTGCCGACCGCTGCCGGAGTGCTTGTTTCGCACACCCAACTGGATTGTTCCAATTGCGATCGTGGGCGCGCGCAGAATCCTAGCCCGGATTATTCATGACTCTTCTGCTGCAATCGCCGATCCGCTGTTCCGACAAGCTTGGCCGTGGGCTTCGCGCGGCCAGCCGGCGGGCTCGCCCCTCGGACCTTCGACGTACTGCATGAGTACGCCTCAGGCCCTCCGGGCTCCGCGCGCCGGTCTCACGACGCGGCTTGGCGATTTGGTCCCTCGGCCCCTCGGCATCGCTCGGGGTCGAGCCTGAGCGGGGCCGAAGGCTCGACTGTGCTCGGGACCCTGAGCTTGTCGA
>JAOUEB010000290.1 GCA_029858925.1 Nitrospira sp. | reverse complement strand
CGCCTGCTCCATAACAGCCGGATCTTTGAGTCTCGCACTTCCGAATACCACGATGGTCGACTGGATCTTTTCTTCACGCTGAATCAATTCCGGCTTCAGGAGTTCGAGCCCGATACGAATCGGGCGCAGTTCATCGCGCTGAAGAAATTCCGTGTCCTTATCAGCCGGGATATAGGAGGGAGACGTGGTGTCTGGACGAAACGGTGCAGTGTCATCAAAAGAGTCCGCCCCCATGGGGCGCATTATAGCGGTATCGTATGGCGAGGGGAAGGCGGTGATTCTGGGGGACTCATTGTTCGTCAGAACGGCCAGAATTCAACGAGCGCATGCTCGTCCGTCAGGCCAAAGGCGTAGGAGCGCACGATGAGTTGGTCGTCACAGATGATGAGGAGGCGCTGGATGTTAGTCCCTGTTCCCGATAATGTCATCGTGGGCGCGACAGGGGATACTATTCGAAATAAGTACCCTAAATTGAGAGACGAAGAACGCGTTGTGCTCCATTTGAATTCCGCAACGAGCTGATCGGAAATTGCGGTGATGTCTTCCGGAGCGCCTATATGATCCACGACATGACGCAAGGTGGTTTCACCGGTACGGATAAAGGAAAGATCTTCTGAAGTGATCGGTGTGTTGAAGTCAACCCGCCGCACCGCACAGCCCCACAGGCCGACGCAAAGCAGGATGACGATCAGAAGAGCGGTCGGCCTTGCGCGCATGATTGAACTATCTCCCCCAGGGTCGCAACGTAAAGTCGACTTCATGGGTTCGTTTGCCGTAGATCACATCCTGCGCAATGCCTTGCCGATCAAAAAACACATAGAGGTTATCGCTTCGGACATTGACGCTGACGATATTGAACACAAGCAAGATGAGCCCTGGAGATTTCCCATCGTAGTAGTAGTATTGAAAGATCTCTTTGTCGTTTCCAACGATAATTCGATCAGGCGCCCCTAAGAGGGTCACCACCGTTTCTTTGTTGCTGATTCCTTTTTCGATTTGTCGGAGACTTTCTTCTTCTATAGGGTTTCCCACTCGTCCTCGGCTGAGGACGCAGCCGTTGATGAAAAGACTTAATCCGACAAGGAGCAGTACCAATCTCTTGAAGAGCATGAGGCCTCCTATGTGTCCATTTCATGAGGATGATCAAGCCTCTTTGGCAGCACGAAATCCTGCTCGAAGACCCTGTGCCCCGAAGGGACTAATCCGACACGCTGATAGACAGTTTGGGCTGCGTGATTATTCTGTTCGACGTACAGCCTGATTCCGCAAATTTGTGGATCGGCTTTTGCTTTTGCGAAGAGAGTAGCATACATGGTCCGATACACCCCTTGCCTGCGCCAGGCAGGGTCCACATAGACGCTCTGGACCCACCAGAAGAATCCGTTTCTCCAATCACTCCATTCGAAGGTCACCATCAGCTGGCCGACAATCCGATGGTGCCCTCCGTCAAGGATTTCGGCAACGGTAAAAAATCCCCGCTCGGGAGCGTCCAGGATTGCGAGGGTTCCCTTGCGGAGCCTTTCTCGATCGAGATGGAGCCCTTCGGTCTCCTGGGCCATCGCCGCGCTAAATCCGATAAGGGACTCCACATCTGCATAGCCGGCCGGCCTGATCAATATGTGTTCAGGGAGTAACATTCCACTACGTTGTAAGGTTTGGCGCGCTGAGCCAGCCTGCACGCGGTTTGTAGAACCCGGCGGAGAATTGCATCTTCATGGCATCTTCCGGAAGAAGGTTGATCGGCCGTAGCGCTTGCTCAGGAATAAAGGCCAAAAATCCTGTGAAGGGATGAATTGCCGTCGGCACAAATACCATGAAGAGATTGTCGGATGGCACAACTTGGATCGCTGTTGGGGCAGCTCCCATCACAAATCCCATGGCCCACAGTCCATCGCGTGGAAAGGGAAATGCGACGACGGTGCTGCGGCCAAAGCGAGATCGAAAGTTCAGGACGTCGGTCATGCCTTTGAGCGTGAGGTAAATGCTTTGCACGAGAGGAATCTGCTCGAGACGCTCTTCAATTCGCCGCATCAGGTGTTGCCCAATGACACGATCGGCAATGAATCCGACTACCACGAGGATAAATAGCAAGAGCACCAAACCAAGTCCTGGCATTGGATCGGTCAAGTGACTTCCAAGCACGTTATCCAACGCTGTGAAGAGTGTCGCAAGAATCAAGAACGTGGCCCACGTGGGGACCAATACGATTAACCCGGCGAAAAACTTTCTCGACAATACTTTCATCATATGACGGGGTTGCGATGGGACTGAATGCTGCTCAGTTTATCAGATTGCCGGGTGCATGGGGAGGCACAAGAGAGATCAGGTTGCGCTCCGGCATCCGTTACTTTATCCTACGGCGGTGTGAGAGTTGTAGGTGCTTTAGATATGTGACCCGTAAAGGAGGTTTAACAAGTGAGCATCGATAACGCCCTTCTCGCCATCCTTTGTTGTCCGGAAACGAAACAGCCCGTCAGCATGGCTGAGCCCGCCCTGGTTAAAAAACTCAACGAGGCTGTGGCACGCGGGGGATTAATGAATATAGGCAAGAAGCCTGTATCGGAACAGTTGGATGGCGGGCTTGTTCGCAAAGACCTGAAAATCATCTACCCGATTAGAGAAAATATTCCGGTCATGCTGATCGAGGAAGGCATTTCTCTGGAACAGGTCAGTTGAGAGCTTCTTCCGTTTTGCTTCTCACCCTCCGTTTTACCAATTCGGTTCTGCTGTGCAGATCCTGGTCTTATTTGTAAATGTGACGTTCTATTGGCGTATAGGGTAACAACCGTGGCTAAGGCGCCAGGATCTGAACGTTTCCCTGCGGATTGTCGGTCTTAGAACCGGTTGAGGTGCCACACTGCATGCAAAGGTATTCGTAGAGATTACCGGATGGAAGGACTAGTAACAATCGCTCCCTCGTAGGAGTCGCGACTTGACAACGAGGGCAATAGAGAAGAGAGGCATTGAGCGACTTGAACTGATCCTTGGAGGCTTGCGGAGGGCGATTTTTTTGAGCTCGTTGTGGAGCGGGTAACCAGGAGGGCATTGGCCGGGGAGGAGTTAATGGCATACGAAATTATATTGGTGAAGTATTTCGCGGTTAACCGCGACTGACTTTGAGGCGTGATCCCTCTGCAGATACTCTCCTTAGGCAGGAGTTTTTGCAGACTCGATCTCTGTCGCCGTAATGAGGCTGGAGAGATAATCTGCAACGAAATTGAGCGCTTCCTCTCTCCCGTCTGCTCGGCGCCCTTTCTCTCGGCGCTGGACTGAAAGTTCATGC
>JAOUEB010000289.1 GCA_029858925.1 Nitrospira sp. | reverse complement strand
GCAACGACGAACTGCAGCGCGCGCTGAAAGAGGTGAAAGTTCTCCGCGGCTTGATTCCCATCTGCGCCTCATGCAAGAGCATCCGCAACGACGGCGGACTCTGGCAGCGCCTGGAAGAGTATCTGAGCGAACATTCGGATGCCCAATTTAGCCACGGCATCTGTCAACCCTGTATCAAAAAGCTTTATCCTGGTGTTTGCCGCGACTAACTGCTACGCTTCCGACAGTTTCCACTTTCAGAGGCACGATTCGCATGAGCATCCTCATCGTCGACGATTCCGCGGATGAACGCCTGCTTTTGCAGTCGATCTTGTCCGCTGCGGGCTATGAAAACATTCTCGTTGCGGACTCCGCCGGCGCCGCGTTTACATGCCTCGGCCTCGATGGAGGCAAGCAAGCCTCCGCCCGCGTGGATCTGATCCTGGTGGACATGCTGATGCCTCAAATGAGCGGCATCGAAGCCTGCCGCCAGATCAAAGCCGTCGATCGTTTCCGCGATACCCCGATCATCATGGTGACGGCCAAGACCGACCCGGTCGATCTTCAATTGGCCTTTGCCGCCGGCGCCATGGACTATGTCGCCAAACCGGTCAATAAGATCGAGCTGTTGACCAGGGTGCGTTCGGTGTTGCGCCTCGTCCATGAAATCGACCGGCGGCGGGCGCGCGAACAGGAACTGCTCGAAGTCATGCGCCAATTGCAGGAAGCCAATCAGATGCTGCTGCGACTCTCCTGCCTGGATGGGCTGACCGGCATCACCAATCGACGCCAGTTCGACGACTTCCTCGACCAAGAATGGCGGCGGGCCGTACGCGACTCGACGCCGCTGTCTCTCATCATGTTCGACATCGACCGGTTCAAGACCTACAATGATTCCAAAGGCCATACGGATGGAGACGAATGTCTGAGGCAGGTATCCGCGGCCATCTCCAGCGCCGTCAATCGCCCCGGCGACCTGGTCGCCCGCTATGGCGGAGACGAGTTCGTGACCGTGCTTCCCGGCACTGCCATCGACGGGGCGGCACAAGTCGCGGAGAGTCTCCGCCGCCGAGTCGAATCCTTGGGCATCACGCACTCGGATGGAGAGCTTGTCACGATCAGCGTAGGCTATGCCTGTATCGTCCCGAGTCGGCATATCTCCCAGACTGATTTGATCAAGGCGGCAGACCAAGCCCTCTACCAGGCAAAGCAGGAAGGGCGCAACCGCATCAAACCGGCCGGCATCCTTTCATTGGTCCGGGACTCTCATGACAACTAAGCCATTCAGGATCGATACACAGAGTCGGCAATCCACTCCTGACTAACCAACCTCTCCGTGCAGACATGCGCCGGAATGTACACGGGATGTATCGGCAGCGGAGAACTCTCATAGGTTGCTGCATGACGCCCCACGCATCGGTCCTTCTCCGCGGATTTTGTGCCTGAAGCTGCGATCAAGAACATTCCATTGAGCACAGGCTCCTACGGCCCACCACACACAATCAGAGCAGCCTTCTCCGCAGACTCCACGCGTCTGTTCGCCCCTCACACCGGAACAAGACTTTGAAAACTGTACCTATTGCGCCTATCGCACGCCTGTGTTTCTGTTCGCCCTCTGCATGGCCATCATCGCCGCAGCAGGATACGGGGTTCTCCGTTATGTCGAATCCACATTCATAGAATCGGCGGGACAGAACCTGACGACGTCGGCAGTCAACGTGTCCCACCAACTGGATCTGCTCTTTAAAGAACGGTACGGCGACATTCAGATGATGGCCCGCGCCAAGGATTTTCGAGATCGCGATAGAACGACCATGACCGCGTACATGCAATGGATAGTCGAGACCTATCCCGCCTATACCTGGATCGGGGTCACCGACGAGACCGGCCACATGATCGCTGCAACAGACCCTGAAAAAGTCGGCCAAGACAGGATCGACCGCGACTTTGAAAACATCGTCCCCATCTTCTTGGCGAATCGGCAGAAGGACCTTCAGGCCCTCCGTCGCGCGCTGGCCGACGATAATTTCGAGACCATCCAGATGCTGGGGCATCGCATGCGAGGTGATGGGGGCGGATACGGCTTCAATCAGATTTCAAAAATCGTGGCGCCATGGAGCTGGCGGCCGAACGGCAGGATCACGCCGCGTCCGAACAGCACATCAAACAGCTGGAAGATTTCCTGGCCTGCGTGCGTATCGAATACCGCTAACTAGGTGAAGCGTATCTTGTGAAGCGTGAAGCGCAGGACGGAAAAGAACGTGTCCCATCTTGTTTGCGAGATACGAAATACGAGATACGCTTCACGAGATATACAAGCGACGAAGCACGGAACGTTGGATCGGCATCGCGACAGAAATGTTAATTAATAATGTGAGCCAGGTAGAGTCCTGGCGGCGGCTTGTGTATAATGCCCTCCAACGGGAACGTGAGCGCAACTCCTCCCCGTTCTCTTGCCGTGGATTCGGTGCTGCGCAATCAAGCGAAGCCAACCCCACGGGTCTTCATGCGCTCATTCCCGAATATCCCATGGAGTGGGGGGCTAGCTCAGTTGGGAGAGCACTACGTTCGCAACGTAGGGGTCGGGGGTTCAACTCCCCTGCCCTCCACCAAATTTATTTTTCCCCGTTTCCAGCCGCAACAACCCTGCATAATCTCCTGAAAGCTCTGCGGTAAGGTACCGTTCCGTTCCGTCCGCCGTGGGATGGAGGAGGATCTCCTTCCCCAGCAGACCCCGCAGCGCAGCCCGCGCCTTGTCTACTTGAAGTTGCGTCGGGTTGGCCAAGTCGTCGATCAACGCCTTGAAGCGTCCGATCGCATCGGGCAGGAACGTCAAGACGCGCTCGGCCTGCCGGGGTTTCCGCTCAAGCAGCGCGTTCAATCTCGTCCGTTCGGCCTCGGCCTGTTCTAACGCGCTCTTCGTGCTGGGTGTCAGAATGCCCGCCTCGATCGCGGCCATGATATTGGCGATTTTCGCTTCGACTTCTTGCAGGCGTGCACGCACCTGCTCTACGTCGGGTTTCTGTGTTCGCCGACGTTCCGCGAGTAACTTGGCCACTTCCTGCATATACAGGGCGTAGCCTTCCGCCGTGAAGAGATCCGTCTTGATCGCGTCTAGCAGAACGCCCTCGACCAGCTTGCGCGAGGCCATGATGGTGTTGTCGCAGTTCCGCCGGTACTTCCAGCCGGAACAGGCGTAGCGCGTCGGGTCGGCGATGATGAACTTGCGCCCGCACTTCCCGCACGCGAGCAACCCGCTCATGAGGTATTTGGGGCCGCGTCCGGTGCGGGCGTTGGCATGGAGTA
>JAOUEB010000288.1 GCA_029858925.1 Nitrospira sp. | reverse complement strand
ACATCAGCGGCATATTATCTCGGCGTGACGCCACGGACACGATCATGGGTGTAGGAATGCCGACAGGGTTTTTATTGTTGCTGTCTGTTCTCTCGCTTCTCGCCGCCTGTGGGGATGGGGACGGTGGGGGAGGCGGCGGTGGGCAACTGGGCACGATTGGAGGGGTTGGAACGACCTCGCTCGTGTACGTGACCAATCGAGGCGCCAATACTGTGTCAGGCTACACCATCAATTCGACAACCGGGGGACTTGCCGCTGTTCCCGGCTCTCCGTTTGCGCGCGTCTCAAGTCCATCCTCCATAACCGTATCCGCCAATGGGTTTTTTGCCTATGTGACCAACAGCGGCTCGAATAGCGTGATGGCGTTTCGGGTCGGCACCGACGGGGCGTTGCTTCCAGTAACCTCGACCCCCACGAATCCCAATCCGGTTCCAACAGGCGTGAATCCTGTCGCGGCCATGCTTTCTCCGGACACAGAGTTTCTGTATGTGGCGAATACCGGTTCCGATACGGTGACTGCCTTTGGCATTGGACCAGGCGGCGAGTTGACACCCATACCGCAAGCCGGCTCCGCGCTAAACCCAATTTCGACTGAAGGAACCGCTCCACGGGGGATAGCCGTGGCTCCGGACGGCCGTTTTCTATACGTGGCCAACAGCGGCTCCAACAATGTGACGGCCTATTCTATTGGAGCAACTGGCCTCTTAACGTTGGTGCCGCCAACCGCGTCCAATCCGAACCCTGTCTCGACTGATGGAACCACTCCACGGGGGATAGCCGTAGCGCGGGGCGGCCGATTCCTGTATGTGGCCAACAGCGGGTCCAACAACGTGACGGCATTTTCCATCGGAGGGACCGGACTCTTGACGCCAGTCCCATCGACCGGACCCAGCCCGAATCCCGTCTCGGTCGCTGGAACGGCCCCGAATGACATCATCATCTCGTCAAATGGACAATTCCTCTATGCGGCGAATGGCGGAGGGAATGTGTCGGCGTTCGCGATCATGGGCAGCGGCCTCCTGTCTCTCATACCCGCGTCAGGGAATAGTCTCAATCCCACCGCTGCAGGGACAGCTCCAGCTGCAGTGACCTTCTCGCCGGACGGGAAATTCCTCTATGTGGCGAATGGTGGGGGAAACGTCTCGGCGTATCAGGTCGCGGCAGAGACGGGAGTACTGAGCCCGTTGAGTCCACTCATGGGCAGTCCTTTTCCCGCCGGGACCAGTCCTTCAAGTATCGCCACACCGGGCCGACCATAACCGAGCCTCTCCAGTCCCAACGCAGTCGCTTTGATTTGCACCTAGCCTGATAGAGTCCCTCCTGTCGGTGTGGTACGATTCCTTCCCATGCCGCTCTCTGGCTTTCATCCTCTCATTTCCGACTGGTTCCGTTCCTGCGTCGGCGAGCCTACTGATGTGCAAGTCCAGGCTTGGCCGGCGATTCAATCCGGGTCGGATGCGCTGATCGCGGCACCGACCGGATCGGGAAAGACATTTGCCGCTTTTCTGTCCTGCATTGATCAGCTCTTCACACAAGCCCTCGCCCGAGAACTTGCCGATCACACACACGTGCTCTACGTCTCGCCGCTCAAGGCACTCAGCAACGACGTACAGAAGAACTTGCAGAAGCCGTTGGCCGAGATCGGTCAGGCGGCCTTGCAGGCGGGACTGCTCATGCCGGAGTTGCGTGTGTTGGTGAGAACCGGCGACACGCCGATGACGGAACGGCAGCAGATGCTTCGTCGTCCACCGCATATCCTGGTGACCACCCCAGAATCTCTGTTTATTTTGCTCACTGCCGAGAAAAGCCGGCGGATGCTACAGACCGTGCGAACAGTCATTGTCGATGAAATCCATGCCCTCGCTCCCAATAAACGTGGCGCGCATCTCGCCCTCTCACTCGAACGGCTAGAGGCGCTCACCCTCACCAAACCTCAACGGATCGGCCTATCTGCCACGCAACGCCCAATCGAGCTAGTGGCTAAGTTTCTGGTCGGCAATCGGCAACCGAAAACCGTCAGCCGTCAAGCATTGCCGAGCACCAACTCAGCACTCAGCACTCAGTCCTCAGCACTGGTTGACGCCTCAGCCCTTACGTCTCTCTGTACCGTCATCGACGTCGGCCATCGGCGCGAACTTGATCTGGCCGTGGAAGTCCCGAAGGACGAATTGAGTGCCGTTGCGACGACTGCGATCTGGAGCGATGTATATGATCGAGTCACCGAGTTGGTGAGGCAGCACCGTTCGACGCTGGTCTTTGTGAACACCAGACGGCTGGCCGAACGGATCTCGCATGCTCTCGAAGAACGCCTTCGGGACTTGGGTCCGGAAGTCGTGGCCGCGCACCATGGCAGCCTCTCTCGGCACATTCGCCTGTCGGCGGAAGAACGGCTGAAGGCCGGCAAGACCCGCGTGGTAGTTGCAACTGCATCGTTGGAATTGGGCATCGACGTAGGCGCGGTGGATCTGGTCTGCCACATCGGATCGCCGCGCGCGATTGCGACAGGCTTGCAGCGAGTAGGCCGGGCCGGCCACTGGATCAAGGCGATCCCTAAGGGACGACTGTTCGCCATGACGCGGGATGAATTGCTGGAATGCGCGGCATTGGTGCGCGCGATCCGAGCCGGAATCTTGGACCGCATTGAGGTGCCAGTCGCTCCGCTGGATATCCTGGCGCAGCAGATGGTGGCGGCTGCCGCGAGCCAAACTTGGGCGGAAGACGAGTTATTCGCGCTCTGCCGCCGGGCTTATCCGTATCGTGATCTGGCGCGGGCGGAGTTCGATCAAGTCCTGCGCATGTTGGCCGACGGCATTGCCACGCAGCGGGGCCGCGGGCTGGCGTACTTGTTTCATGACCGAATCCATCACCGGCTCAAGGGCCGGCGCGGGGCTCGGCTGGCAGCGATCACCTCCGGCGGCGCTATTCCCGATACGGCCACCTATGCCGTCGTGGCCGAGCCGGACGGTACGGTCGTGGGGTCGGTCGATGAAGACTTCGCGGTGGAAAGCCTGGCCGGCGACATCATGCTGCTGGGCAATACCTCCTGGCGGATCAAAGGGGTCGAAGCGGGAAAAGTCCGCGTGGAAGATGCTCATGGCGCGCCGCCCAGTATCCCATTCTGGCGAGGTGAAGCCCCATCGCGCACAGCAGAACTGTCGGCTGAGGTAGCTGCACTTCGACAGGAAATCGTAGCGAGAGTCTCTTCTTCAGAGGTCAGCCCGTCCTCAGCACTCAGCACTCAGTCCTCAGTACTTCGCTGGCTCCGGCGGGAGTGTGCGCTCGACCAGCGAGGTGCG
>JAOUEB010000287.1 GCA_029858925.1 Nitrospira sp. | reverse complement strand
CTCATTTTTTTGACGATGCATGCCAGCCCCACCTATGCCACCGAGGCCATCAAAGTCGGGGCCAGCGGCTATCTGCTGAAACAATCGGCGGCGTCCGAACTGCCGCAAGCGATCGAGTCGGTCCTCAATGGACAGACCTATCTCACGCCGGCCGTTACCAAACAGACCCTCGACGCGATACTTCAGTCGGGCCAGGCAGAAGTCAGGAAATCGTTGGCTGATTTGACGCCGCGACAGCGGGAAGTGCTGCAACTGATCGGGGAAGGCAAGAGCACGAAAGAGATAGCGACCATCCTGAATGTGTCGGTCAAGACCGTTGAGTTTCACAAGGCTCGCCTCATGGAACAGCTCGATCTGCATTCCACGCCCGCCCTGATCAAGTTTGCGATCGCCGAAGGCCTGGCGAGCGCCGAGTTCGGTCTCCCCTAGCCCTCATGAGGACTAGGTTCCTCTTGCTCCTAATCTAGGTGCTCTCCTAGTTCTCTTGTGACCGCCGAATCCGTACATCTGTTGCATGATAGAACCATGCGCCGGGATATTTAGAGACAGAGAGGGAGGTCTTCATTGTCGAAGCATGAGGACGTGTGAACAAACCGCGAATTCTGCTGGCGGACGATCATCTGCACGTGCTGGCGAATCTGAGCCGGCTGGCGGATGAAGCGGGCGAGGTCGTGGGCGCGGTGCAGGACGGACTGGCAGCGGTGGCGGAATCGTTGCGCTTGCGTCCAGATGTGATCGTTGTGGATCTGGCGATGCCGGTAGTCGGCGGGTTAGACGCGGCTCGGCGGATTCGGCGGGACGTGCCGGGGACCAGCGTCATCATCTGCACGGTGCATACGGATCCCATAGTCATCGACGACGCATTTGCGGCCGGGGCGGCCGGCTTTATACGGAAGCAATCTACTTATAGGGATCTGGAGACGGCGATTCGTGCGGTCCTCGCAGGCCAGAGGTTTGTCAGCCCGGAGCTGTGCGATGAACGCCCTCGATCATAAGTCACGCATACGTCATGCGGACCAAGCGCGTCACGTGCTACCAGGTCGACGGGAGACCGGTCTCTGTCGCGTAATTACACACCGGACCGCTTCCATCTGTTGCACAAGGGGACAGGCATGGGTGGCTCAAGCTCGGTTGAACAGACTATCCGTGAGTGCGGGTCTTGCATTTTCCTGCATCTGTCCGAGAAATGAGGCCGACGATGCGGGGAGGGAATTGTGTGGCCTAACGGGAAGGGGCCGTCACTTTTTACAAGGAGGTTTCGATGAAGCTGCCAGTGGGAACTATTGCGATGGTCGTGGGCGCGATGATGCTGTTCAGTGGGCCGGCGTGGAGTGAGGACAAGGGCAAGGGACACAAAGACGAGGTCAAGGAGGCCATCGACATGGCCGCCGCAGCCAAGGTGACGATCGACCAAGCGATCAAAACCGCCTTGGAGAAAGTCTCCGGCAAGGTCGTCGAGGCCGAACTGGAGACGAAACACAACAAAATCGTGTGGGAAGTCGAAGTCGTTACGGCGGAGAACAAACTGATGGAAGTGCACATCGATGCTGACACCGGCGCCGTGATCGACGTGGAGGAAGAGAAGCCTGGGAAGGCCATGAAGCACGAAGGGAAAAAGTAGGCGCGAAACGGATGCGTCTCGTCTGATCGGTAGAAAAGGAGTCAGCGGAGGCGGCGGAGTAGGGGGGCTTTCCTCTGCATTGAACCATGTGGTGTGTGACCTTGCGAGAGGAGGCGATCATGGAGCAGGACAGTCGATGCGGCGAGGTGGCCGTCATGTTTCTGGCCGGGTTGGCGGTCGGCGCGGCGGCCGGGTTGCTGTTGGCGCCCCACACCGGTTCCTACACGCGGCGGCAACTCCAGAATTTGGCGGAAGATGTCACGGAGCGTATGGTAGGGCTGGCGGGCGATGCCAGAGACGCGGTTGACAAGGCGGTGGACAAGGGAAAAGAGATCGTGAGTTGATCCGGCCATTCGCGGGACGGAAGAGGGGGGAAGTGCGATGCCCACGGTCGTGGCGCTGTTCGGAATGATGATCGCCGGGGCGGGAGTGTGGGCGATCGTGTCTCCTGAGCGATTCCATAAGTCTACCGCGCGATGGCTTTTGCCGGCCGGCAGGTGGGCCGGAGCGATCCCGCGCGTGATCCTGGCGGCGGCATTATGGCTTGCGGCGGATGACTCGCGCACACCCATCGTCTTCGCGGTCCTCGCGCTGGGGTTTTTCTTTGCGGGACTGGCAGTCTTGGTGACGGGAACATCCGGACTTCGGAGTCGGATTGCGTGGCTGACACTCCAGCCGGCCCAATTCACGCGGGAATGGGCGGTGTCCATGGTGGCATTCGGCGGGTTTCTGGTATGGGCCGTGTTCCCGGCCTTGCCGATCCCGTGAAGAGTCCCTGAGCCTCTGTAATCACTGCCGACGATGCGACGCATTCTTTATCCTATTTCAGATCTTCGAGGCGGGCGAGGCCCTGTCGAAAGGAGGCAATCATGTCGCGCACAAAATGGCTTGCAGGAGGCGCGGGCGTCATGTTCTGCGCGTTCACAGCATGGGGAACGGGTGTAGTCGGCGGGCAATCCGCGGGCAGCGTGCCGATCGAGACGGTCGCGGATTATATTCATGCCGTGTTGCAGTCCGATCGGACGTTTTATACCGTCCATGTGGTGGAGCGGATGGAGCGGAGCGGCGCGATCGCGTCGTCGGAACAATGGCGCACGGGGAAAACACTGCCGCTTCCGGCGCAATTCTTCCAAGAGTCGTCGAACTTGGCGGCGTTGACGGGAGTCAAGGTGCGATACCGATTGATCGGCCTCCATCCCATCAATAAACTCAATGCGCCCGAAAACGAATTCGAGCGGAAGGCGCTTGAGGCGGTGATAGCCCACCCAGAACAGCCGCATAAGGGGACGGTCAAGGAGGGGAACAGCCGATACTTCCAGGCCGTCTATGCCGACCTCGCGGTGTCGCCTGTATGTGTGAGTTGCCACAATGCCGACCCGCGCAGTTCGAAGCATGACTACGCACTGCATGATGTGCTGGGCGGCGTTGTGATCTCCATTCCGATGCCTGAGTGACCGCGCCGTTGCGCAGGAGACGGTGGGGACGGTCATGGCAAGGGAGGATGAATCAGGTCACGCCTTCCAGATCCAATTTCAACGAGAGCAATTTCAGCAGGTCTTTCAGCGTCACCACGCCGGCGAGACGGTCGCCGTCCAGCACAAGCAGACGGGTGGCGCCGGTTCGGTTCATGATCGACAGGGCGGACAGCGCGTCGGCATCGACGGCGACCGTGTTCTC
>JAOUEB010000286.1 GCA_029858925.1 Nitrospira sp. | reverse complement strand
AAATGCGGCGGGAGGCGGTGTTGGGCTTGAGCGCGCCTTTCGTCGCGGCTTTTCCGATTGCCGACACGGCTTGGCGCAAGAAGGTCTTGGCGTCGTCCGCCTTTTTCTCGGCCACGGCGGACTGGACTTTTTTAATCACCGTCTTTACGTTGTTCATGGTCGACTGATTTCGTGCGCGCCGATTCTCGGCTTGGCGGGCTCCTCGAATCGTAGATTTATGGATTACAGGCATAGTCTATTCCTCCAAAATGGAAGCTGCTTTGTATCATAGTGCTTTGCAGATCGTCAAGGATCGCGGGTTTGGAACAGGAGATACGCTATGTCAAAAATTGTGGCTCGTGACCGTTTGATCTTTGCGCTGGACGTGCCGTCTGCAGAGGAGGCGGAGCGGCTGTTGGACCGTCTCCAGGGCCAGGTGTCCTTCGTCAAGGTCGGGCTGGAGCTCTATACCGCGGCGGGACCGGATATGGTGAAGCGGGTGGCCCAGCGGGGGATGCGGGTGTTCCTCGACCTGAAGTTCCTCGACATCGAAGAAACCGTCCGCCGGGCGACAGCGCGGGTTGCTTCGATGGGCGTCGATTTCCTCACGGTCCATGCCAACCGGAAGGCTCTCACGGCGGCCGTGCAAGGACGGGAGGGCTCGTCGCTCAAGCTGCTGGCTGTGACGGTCCTCACGAATTTCGACAGTCAAGACTTGCGCGACATGGGTATTCAGCGAACCGTCCAGGATCTCGTGACGGCTAGGGCGCTGCTCGCCTCGGAGGTCGGCTGCGACGGTGTCGTAGCATCCGGTGAAGAGCCGGCGGCCATCCGACAGAAGGTTGGGCCGCGCTTCGTGATCGTGACCCCGGGGGTCAGGCCTGTCGGCAAGGGCGTCGACGATCATGCGAGGGCAACCACCCCGACACAGACGATTGCCGCAGGGGCCGACTACCTGGTCGTTGGCCGGCCGATCCGCGACGCGGACGATCCCGTCGCTGCCGCTGCCGCCATTGTGGCTGAGATGCAAACGGCCTTCGATGCACGGGGGTAGGAGACGTTATTCGCTAATCGTCAACCATCAATGGTTATTCGTGAAAGAATGTCATGGCTGAAACCATTCACTTTTCACGATTGACGATTCACCGTTCACGTTTAACGTTCCCAGGAGCCATTGGTTGCGGCGGCGCTCTCCCCTTTGTTAAGATCCCCATTCTTTAGCCGCTCTTCATGGTGGGTGTAGCTCAGTTGGTTAGAGCGCCGGATTGTGGATCCGGAGGTCGCGGGTTCGAAACCCGTCATCCACCCCATTTCTTCTTCTGAGTTTCTCTCCTGCCACTGATGGTATTCTTCAGCCTCAATCGCTCCAAAGTCATTAGCCATCAGAAGGGCTTCGGAAATTCTGACCGTATGGTAAGTGGGAGCCTGGCTTCACCAACGCCAACGCCCGTGCTTTCGCCGGATGAACGTCTTTGTCCTTCATCATGGCCTCCGATCGTCGTGAGCCGGCATGTCCATGACCACCACCGGTACGCGTTGGTCCTCAATCTTGTAGGGTGCTCGATATTGCGCATTCAGCCTGAACGGACGATGTCCGTCCCATTCCCCTCGAAGACTTTCATCGTGGAAGCCCTTTGAGCAAGCGCAGGCCTGCAGGGCCGGAAATACTGTGACTCGATCTGGCCTGAAAACGGAAATCCCTGTTAATATCAAATGCCCTCACGAAGATGTGGCCAAGGAAAAGCAAGCGATGACGAAGCCCTCACAATCTAGCGCCGTTCTTGTGGCGATCCATACCCCTCGGGTGACCGTGGAGGAGCTGGAAAGTTCTCTGCAAGAGCTCACACGTCTTGTGAAAACCCTCGGGTACACTGTCGTCGGCCAAGTTAGACAAAAACGCAGCTCCGATAAATTCGCGACGGTCCTGGGTGAGGGAAAACTCACCGAATTGGCGCTGTGGACCGGTGGTTCTGGAAAAATAGCGGCTTCATATGAAAGAAGGACGCACAAAGCGGCGTTGACGCGCGAGGCTGCTGCATCGGACGCCGCGGAGGAATCGGAGGAGGGTGAATCGGATGAAACGATCGAGGTGTCACCCAGTCCTCGCGAACAGGCGCGGATCGTCATCGTGGACTGCGATCTTTCGCCGTCACAATTGAAAAATCTTGAAAGCGCCGCCGGAGTTCCTGTGCTCGATCGTACTGGTGTCATCATTGAGATTTTTAGTCGACACGCCCGTACACGAGCGGCCCGACTCCAGGTGGAGATCGCGAGGCTCAATTATCTTGCGCCACGGTTGCGTGAAACCAATGGCGGTAGAGAGCGGCAAAGCGGGGGGATCGGAGGCAAAGGGGCGGGCGAGACGAGTCTTGAGCTCGACAAGCGCAGAATTCGCGATCGCATGAAAGAACTCCGAACAGAATTGGCGGCGATCGGGGACGAGCATCACACGCGCCGCGCGAGACGGGAACACGAATTGACGGTCGCGCTCGTCGGATACACCAATGCCGGCAAATCATCGCTGATGCGGGCGATGACCGGAAGCGATGTGCTCGTGGCCGACAAGCTGTTTGCCACACTCGATACCACGATCCGGCCACTGTCTCCTGAAACGCGCCCTAAAGTGCTCATGTCCGATACGGTGGGATTCATCAAAAAGCTCCCGCATGACCTGGTGGCATCGTTCAAGTCGACGCTCGATGAAGCGGCCGGTGCCTCGCTGCTGCTGTTTGTCGTCGATGTCTCGGATCCGTCCTTTCGATCCCAGCTCGACATCACGCGGGCGGTGTTAGCCGAAGTCGGAGCCACGGATGTTCCCAGCCTCCTGGTGTTGAATAAACAAGATCGTCTCGGATCGGAAGCTCTCGCATCGCTGAAGGTGGAATATCCCGACGCCGTTTTTCTGTCCACGAGAAGCAAGGACGATCTGAAAGCGTTACGTGAGCGCATTATGCGGTACTTTGAGAGCGAGATGATCGACGAGGAAGTACGCGTTCCCTTTACCGCGCAAGGGGTCATTGCAGAGATCCGGGCGCGGATGCGTATCCTGTCCGAAGAATATGATGCTGAGGGAGCAAAGATACTTGTGCGATCGACCCCTGAGGATCTGGCGTTCATCAAAAAGAAGCTCGCATGCTGAGGCGCGCGACCTCGCCATCAACCCACCGAAGTATTGCCGAAACGAATCTCAGGTGGATTCAATAGGCAGGGTCTGCCCTGCGTATTGTTTTGGTATGGCGCAGCCCATCCTTCTCCGCTTGCGAGATACGCTTCACGAACGACGAGATACAGCCATAGGAGCGCGTGATTTCCCGCGATGAAAGG
>JAOUEB010000285.1 GCA_029858925.1 Nitrospira sp. | reverse complement strand
ATTCGTCGTGCCGGTGGTGCCGCTGGCCGCCGCGCAGACCGAACGGCAGGCGATCAATCCGGAGGTCATCAGAAAAGTCTACCGCCTCCTCTCCTGCCGGTATGACTATATGGTCGTCGAGGGCGTCGGTGGGGTGTCGGTGCCGATCACACCGAACAGTGATGTCATGGACCTGATCACGAAATTGAAACTGCCGGCGGTCATCGTCGGGCGATCCGGGCTTGGAGGGATCAACCATGCGTTGCTGACGATCGAAGCCCTGCGGCAAAGAAAGATCCCAGTCGTCGCGCTTGTCCTGAATCAGACAGATCCGGCCAAGTCGAAGATAATGCGCATCCAAGAGCGGACCACCGTCGAAATTCTTAAGAAGCGGGCAGGCGTGCCGGTGCTCGGTCCTCTCCCCTATCGATCAGGCCTGTCGAAACAATTTCAGCCATCGGCCGCCCGCCTCTCCCGATCCACAGCAATCAAGAGGCTGGTGGAGCTGGTGACGTCATTTGGCCGACAAAGCCGCTGACGGCCTGCCGGATATCTGGTGCGTTCAGGATTGCGGAGATCACCGCGACGCCGTTGGCTCCCGCCTTCATCACCTCTCCCGCGTTCTCCACCATAATTCCTCCAATGGCAAAGACCGGCAAGGCCGTGAGCGAGCGAACGGCGCGCAGTCCTTCGATCCCGACGACCGGATCGTGATCCTGCTTGGAGCCTGGCTTGAAGATCGGCCCAAAACCGATGTAGTCCGGTTTCAGTGTGCCGGCCTCTTTAACCTGGTCCCTATTGTGAGTCGAGAGCCCGATCAACTTATCCTCTCCCATGATCGTTCTCGCATACCTATACGGCAAGTCTCCCTGGCCAAGATGCACACCGTCCGCATCGACTGCGAGAGCCAAATCACAGCGATCGTTCACGATGAAGATGACGCCCAACTCGAATGCAACCTTCCGCAGCGCCGACGCCTCTGCATAGGCCTCCTTCATCGAGGCGGTCTTGTTTCTGTATTGAAACAGCCTTGCACCAGCCTCTGTAGCCTCTCGCAGAATGTCGGTGAGCGATCGATGGGGACAAATCGATGGATCGAGAATGATGTAGAGGCCTGAGAGTGAATCGATCGGCTGCGGGGTTTTCATATGCACAACTCGTTTCAATGCCACCCTGGCTATGGACGCTATTATCTGGACCGCTCCAATGCCTTTTGTTTGACGATTCGAAAGTGGGCGTCCAACTCCTGCTGCGCGGCGAGAGCCACCATCCAATCAGGCACGAGGGACTCCAACTCAAAGAGCAATTCAAAATCGGCGCTCGTCTGGTTTCCCTCGCCGACCGGCCGCAGCTTCCACACACGATGATACTGCTTGAAGTCTCCGTCTTTCAGATCAGTCACGAGACCGCCGCCTGGCAATATGCGCGACTCTGTGACCAGCCGGCGCTCCCCGGGCATTAACGCATGCTCGATTCGGAGATCCACCCTCGCCACCCCATTATAAACGCTCAGCGCCGCTACCCTCATCCGCACTTCAAACAACTCCGGCCAGCGCGGATAATCGGTCAACAACCTTTGGATGACGTCGGTCTTGGCCGGAAACAGGACACGGGCCGTCGCACGGACCCCGCCGCCCGGCTCTTTTTTCACTTCCAACTTATCCGAGTCGGGTGAAGCCAGGAGATCCTGGGACCATGGGATCGTGAGCACGGCCACGCCGAGAATAAGCGCGAGCAGCATTGCGGGTACTCCGGCAGGCCGATTATCCGACAATCGCATCCTGCAAGCGTTGATGAATCTTGCGCACCCGTTCACGTGGTCCTTTCACAGAAAACCATCCCCGCGTCGCGAGCATACAGCCTCCGCGAATTCGTCGGCGCCTTCTTGATGGTGATGAATTCTACGCGGACCTCCTGATAGCCGCAAGAAAAGAGACTGTGCTACCCTCCCACGCCCACATTATTCATGGTGGTTCGTGATAAAACCGCAGGGGATCACGTTCCTCGTGAAGCGTATTTCGTATCTCGCAAGCCGCGATGCAGGCAGACTTTTTCCATCCTATCCTGCGCTTCACGCTTCACGAGATCCGAGCGACGAGGGTGGCGACCTATCGGCGACGGGAGTAGAAGTGTCCATGCGTACCGTGGGTTAATATGTCCCTTACTGAAGCGATCAAACGAGAAGCCCTCGCGCTGGGGTTCGACGCCGTAGGTATCGCCCGCGTCGACACCCCTGCCGCTCCCCTCCAGCACAGACTCTTCACCAGGCTGACCCAATGGCTCACACACGGATTCCACGGCGCGATGGCGTGGATGAGCAAAACCCCGGAAAAGCGGGCCGATCCACGAGTCGTCCTTCCGGGATGCCGCTCGATCGTTTCTGTCGGGATCAATTACTTGACCGACTATCGCCCAGATGAACGGCCCGGCCACGGCCGCATCGCGCGATATGCCTGGGGCAGGGACTACCACAAGGTGCTCAGCGATCGGCTGAAGCAGCTCGAACAGCGCCTTCACTCCTTGGCGCCGGAAACCAAGACCCTGGTCTATGTCGATACCGGTCCCGTGATGGAAAAAGCCTGGGCGGAACAGGCGGGATTGGGCTGGATCGGCAAACACTCCAACCTCGTGTCAGCCGAACACGGCTCCTGGCTCTTGCTGGGAGAAATCCTCACGACGTTAGAACTGGAACCGGACGAACCGGCAACCGATCTCTGCGGCAGCTGCACCCTCTGTATTCAGGCCTGCCCGACCAAGGCCATCATTGAGCCCTATGTGGTCGATGCCACCCGCTGTATTTCCTATCTGACCATCGAGTTGCGAGGCGATCATACCGCCATCCCCGACGAGTTGCAGTCCCGCATGGGCAATAAAATCTTTGGATGCGACGACTGCCTTGATGTCTGTCCCTTCAATTTGCGAGCCGAGCCGACCCAAGAACCGGCCTTCCAGCCGGCGGCAGTGACCCTCGCGCCACGCTTGGATGACCTAGCGAAGATGGACGAACCGACCTTTTCCGCCCTCTTTCAAGACAGTCCTATCAAACGCGCCAAACACTCAGGCCTCCTGCGCAACATCTCCATTGCGCGGCGTAATCAGTAGCCCTTCTCTTACCCATTGGCCATTCCTCACCCTCTCCCCCCTCTTACCTCTTCACCTCCCCTGACGCCTCACCCCTCACGTCTTCATCCCCCTCACCCTTGAAAAGCCCCTTCCCTTTCTCACTACAGCAGGAGTACACTGTCTAAAGTTTTAGACGGTTCGGTGGGGCTCTGTATAAGGAGCACTCCGATGAACCTTCAGAACGTGCTCCTCATCTCGAAGGACCCCGAGACCGAGCGGC
>JAOUEB010000284.1 GCA_029858925.1 Nitrospira sp. | reverse complement strand
AAGAGCGCAATGCCCGTGGCTGGGTGGTAATGAGAGAAGGTGTCCTGCTTGGGGGCCTGCTGCTCGCCCTTCTGATCCTGTATGACGCGCGAGGGGTTCTGCCGTTCCGATAATCTTTCGTCGCGCGTGAAGCGTATCTCGTATCTCGCAAACAAAGATGTGGATACACTCTTTCCGTCCCGCGCTTCACGCTTCACGAGCGACGAAGAACAGCGCTACGGATCAGCGAGTAATGCAGGCTAATGGCTGGGAGGCTTGAGGGGCTGTGGCTGTTCCGGCGAGACCGCATCGGGAATCGTCACCATCGGTTGGGCGGCGAGGAGGATGTAGCCATATCGCTTGAGGATCGGCCGATAGGTGGCCGCTTCTTTCGGCAAAGCATCCTGCATCGCTTCCGGCAGGAGAATCATCGTACGGCCGGGATATGCCAATGCAGCCTGCAACCGCTTGGGTTCGCTAGACGGCACGAATAACACCTTCCGCCTTGAGTAGAAGGCCATAGATGGCCGTAACGTGCCGTAGGCGATCAATTGATCCTCCGGACCGAGATTCAATCCAGCCGCGTAAGCCAATTCTTGCGGAGGCACGATCGCATATCGATTGATGCCGGGGATGACGGTGAGGACAGCCAAAAGAAATACCGTCGCCACCACGCCGCCAGCGACGCCGAAGGCTGCTTCGCGCCGTTCCCCACTCAGTCCGAAATAGCCGACCAATCCCATTCCTATCAAGAGCACTGCCGCGCCCAGATAGGGGCCGATGCCTAAATCAAACTGGACCGCCATGGGAAACTCCTTGACGAGTTTCCCTGCGAACTTGCTATAGAGCCACGGCAAACAGGCGAACCCTATCGCCAGGAGATAGCCCACACCCGTGATGGCATGGATCGAGCCTCGAATGCCTGGGATCGAGGGGTCCTTCATCGCCCGCGACCAATATACCGCCGCCAGTATCGACGCAGCCGGAAAGAGCGGCCCGATATAGTGCGGCAGTCTGGTTGAAGACAGGGTGAAAAACACAAAGGTGCCGACGAGCCACAGCGCTGCAAACCACTCTAACTCATGGCCTCTGCCTGACGTGTCCTGTGAGTCAGGCAAGGTAGAGTCAACGCGCGCCGTATGACGCCGTACTTTCCAGCTTGTGTAGGATTGGTAGAATGCTGCGGGCAGCAACAGGCTCCAGGGAAAGAAGCCGAGCAGCAGCACGGGAATATAAAACCAGAAGCCGACTCCGTGACCTTCCATCGGAGCGAGGAAGCGCCCCACTGTGTGAACTCTTGCCTGCGAGCCATACGCATCGCCATGAATGAGGAACATGGCGGCATACCATGGACCGGCAAGCAGCAGCACCACCGCTGTACCGGCGATGGGAAAACCTCGCTGCCAGAAGATCGTCCAGCGCCGCGCTGCCGTGAGATAGAGCCCGGCGGCCAGCAGGGGAACTAGAAATCCGACCGGCCCTTTCGTCAGGGTACCGAGAGCCATGCCGAGGTAGAACCCCCACATCCAATGGCGCCCGGCGCCCGGCTCATGGAGGCCCAGCCAGAATCCATAGAGCGCCAGCGTGGTAAAAAAAATCAGCACGCTGTCGGTGATGGCCATGCGCCCCAGCGCGAGCATCTCGATGTTCAGCAGCAGCATGAGGGCGCCGACGAGGCCGGCGGTCGGGCCCCGCAGCCGAGTGAGAAACAGATAGTGCATGAGGATCAGCGCCACGCCGAACAGAGCGGACGGGGTGCGCGCCGCGAACTCGTTCACTCCGAACAGGTGATAGGAGACAGTCATCAGCCAATAAACGAAGACCGGCTTGGCGACACGCAGCTCTCCGTTGAACGTGGGGGTGACGAGGTCTCCGGAAGCGAACATCTCACGGCCGGCTTCCGCATTCCGCCCTTCGTCGCGGTCTGTGAGCCCCATATCGCCAAGACCCAGAAAAAAGAGCAGGCAGGAAAGGGCCAGGAGAATAACCACCGTCATCAGTTGGTTGGGCCGGCGGTCGTCAAGCACGGGAGAGCCTTCTTGGGTGAGTGGCGTGATACATTCGGGAGCGAGTGCTTCGTCCGGCGATCATGTCTGTTGAGACGGCGGGCTGGCCGGACCCTTGACCCGGTTGATGAGCATCAGATTACGAACATAGACGACCGAGCCCACCCCTTGCCCGGCGATGAAGACCGGATCTTTGCGATAGATCGCATAGGCCAGCGTGATGAGCCCTCCGATCAGGCTCATGTACCAGAACGATAGAGGAACCTGGCTTTCAGCCTTTTTTTCAGAGGTAATCCATTGGACCACCCAGCGGCCAAAAAAGAGGCTTTGGCCGAGGAAGCCGATGCCGATCCATATGATTTCCGTCGTTATCATCACGTGTGTAGGGTAAAGAGATGCCCATCGGGAACAGGGCGCTCGAAAATGTATTGATCGAATCTGTGCGGTGTCATCTCAGGTAGTGCTGGTGGGTCACGCCGGTTCTTTGAATGTGTACCGCAACACCCGATCCTGCATCCACCGCACGGCGATCAGATCGTACAGCGACTTGAACAGCCGGTTGCCCATGCCGTACTTCGACTGGCCATGGATGCGTGGGTAGTGCCGGACCGGCACTTCGGTCACGGTAAATCCGTGCATCAGCGCGAGCGCGGGGAAGAACCGATGCATGCCTTCGTACAGACGGATGCGCTCCAGCACGGGACGCCGAAACACTTTGAGGGGGCACCCCGTATCATGCACGCCGTCGTGCGTGAACCGGTTCCGCACGCGGTTGGCAATCAGGGACGACAGTTTCTTGACCAATCCATCCTGCCGCTGCTGCCTCCACCCGCACACGAGGTCATAGCTGGCCGTGAGGGGAAGAAGTTTCAAAATATCTTCGCTGTCCTGTTGGAGGTCGCCATCGATCTGGATAATGATGTCGCCGGAGGACCGGCGAAATCCCGCATCGAGGGCGCAGGTCTTCCCGTAATTCCGGTCGAAGTGAAACACGTGGACCTGGGGATGCTGCGCGGCCAAACGATCCAGCTCTTGGCTGCTCCCGTCGCTGCTGCCGTCATCCACAAAGAGAATTTCGTATGGGCGCGACCGTGACGATTCGTGCGAGTCCATGACTTTGAGGAGGCTCGCCAGAAGGGGCGCCAGGTTTTCTCGTTCATCCTTGATGGGAATGATGACCGAGGCCCAGGGATTGGAACTCGACGGAGGCGTCATGATGCGCGAAGACTCCGGCAAGGGTCTATGAAAAGAGTATGCACGCGCACATTCTAGCGGATGGTGGAGAGAGCGTCAAACAAGGCCCGCGGCTCTATGGCGCGGGAAGGAGTCATTTCGCCG
>JAOUEB010000283.1 GCA_029858925.1 Nitrospira sp. | reverse complement strand
CGCGATCACTCCATCGGGCAACCCGGCCCTTTGCGAGGCCTCGCCAACCGAGAGCCCCAGGCCTGCGCGGGCTTTTTTCAGAATGTCACAACAGTCGTCTTCAAGCGGCATAGATAAAACTCAGCGGACCACTCTTTTGATCATGACCATGACTCCAACAGACTTACCCCTCCGGGCTCAGCTTGATCTCTTTCACTTCGCCAAAGGTGGAGAGCACCGCCGGCAAGGTCTTGCCCGATCCGACGGCGACAATTTTCAGGCGATCGGGATGGAGATGCTTCTTGGCCGCCGCCAGGATATCCTCCTTGGTCAGCTTCACGACCTTGTCGCGCAGCTGTTGCAGAAAATCTTTCGGCAACCCGTCGTATTCCAGTTCGATCAGACGGCTCACGATTACCGATGGGCTGGAAAAGGAGAAAATAAACGAATTGATGTACGCATCCTTCGCCTCCGCCAGTTCCACGTCGCTCACGGGCTCGGAACGCATGCGCTCGATATTGACCAGAAACCGCTCGATGACTTCCTGCGTAGAGGCCAGTTTGGTCTCGGCCCGCACCAACCAGATACCCTGATCATGGACTCCAGTATTGAGCCGGCTGCCGACGGAATAGGCCAGACCCAATTTTGTTCGCACATCGTTGAAAATCCGGCTGCGGAAGGAACTGCCTCCCAAGATGTCGTTGGCGATCGCCAACGGGACATAATCGGGATCGTTCTCCTTGATCGACAAGTGGCCCACACGCAGGTGAGTTTGCGTCGTGTCTTTATCGACAAACCGAACCGCCGGTTTCTCCGCGTCACGCTCCGGCACATCGGCGATTTTCAGCTCCGGAATGGCGCCCTTCTTCCAATCGCCGAACACCTCGCGCAAGGAAGCGAGCATCTCTTCTTTTTTGAAATCGCCGGTGACGCCAAGAATGATGCCGTTCGGATGAATCGTGTTGCGGTGAAACGCGACCAGATCGTCTCTGGTAATGCGCCGCACTGAATCGATCGTACTCTCCCGCGCGGTCGGATGTTCCGCGCCGTAGAGCAGCTTGATGAACTCTCGGCTCACGATGGAACCGGGATTATCCTGGCGGCGGCGGATCCCTTCGATCGCCTGCAATTTGGCCAATTCGAGGCGCGCCGGCTCGAACGCCGGAGTCCGTACGAGCGCGGCGAAGATCTGCAATCCCCGCTTCAGATCTTTGCTCAACACGTCGAGCGAGGCAGACCCCGATTGTCTGCCGATGCCGATACTGACATCGCCCGCAAACTGTTCCAGTGCTTCATCGACTTCTTCCGCCGAGAATCCCCCGCCCCCTCCGGTGCGCATCACCGATCCGGTCAACGCCGCGAGACCGATCTTATCGGCCGGATCAAGCCAACTTCCTGTTCGCATCGTAGCCGTCATGGTGATCAACGGGAGTTCGTGGTCTTCCAACAGATACACAACCATGCCATTGTCGAGCACGATCCGTTCCGGGTCAGGCGGCGAGAACTCAACGGGTTTGAAGGTCATCGTCCGAGGATCGCCAAGCGCCAACTCCCCCGCGCAGCCCGCCACAACCGATGCCAAAAGAACGATTGCAATGCCAAAGAAACCCAGAGTTCCGACACCCCTCACCCCTAACCCCTTGCGCCTTACCCCCATCATCGCGCCACCCCATTGTTCTGCGCTGCGGCTACGGTTTTGCCGTTGCTTTTTTTAACCAACACGCCGACCGTCCGATTCGACTTCGTAAAATACTGGGCCGCAACACGCTGCACATCGGCGGCAGTCACCGCGGAAACCCTGTCGCGCGATTTCAGAATGTCGCGCCAATCGCCGGCAACCGCCTGGTACAGCGCCAACTGGGAAGCCAGCCCGCTGTTGGACCGCATGGCGCGCACCATGTCGGCGTCCAAATTATTGATCACCCGTTCAAGCTCCTTGGGCGAAACCGGCTCTTGCTTCAGCCGTTCCAACTCCTCATAAATCGCCGCTTCCACTTCGCCCGTCGTATGGGGCGCGAGCGGCGTGGCCATGATGATGAACAAATTGGGTTCTCGCACGCCCGGATGATTTGCGCTCGAGCTGATTGAAGCCGCCAGCCGCCGTTCCCGCACGAGCGTGCGATGCAGGCGGGAGGTGAGCCCATCGGAGAGCACCGCATCGATGACATCGAACACATCGTCATCGGGATGTCCCAACCCAGGTTTGTGATACCCGATGATGATCGATGGCTCAGCATCGAACTCCACTTCCACCCGCCGTTCGCCCCGCTGTTCCGGCTCCGCAGCCATCCGCGCCGTCGAATCAGGCGCTGCGGGAATCTTTCCGAACGTGCGCTCGATCAAGTCGATGGTATCTTTGGGGTCGAGATCGCCGGCCAGCGCGATCGTGGCGCGGTTCGGCCCATAGTGGGCTTTGAAGAACGCTTCGGCGTCGGCCGGCGTCAACGACAGGATATCCGATCCCCACCCGATCGTCGGCACGCCATAACCGTGCGCGCGGAATGCCGCCGAAGTGAACGTTTCAAACAACAGCCCGTTCGGACTGTCGTCGTTGCGCAACCGCCGCTCTTCCATGACGACGCCGCGTTCCTTGTAGAATTCGCGCAAGACAGGATTGGCCATGCGGTCGGCTTCGATGGCAGCCCATAGTGGGAGACGGTTGGATGGCAAGCTGATCGTGTAGCGGGTGAGATCTTTGCCGGTGGACGCATTGAATCCCACGCCCCCATGCCGCTGGTAGAGCAATGCCACTTCATTGCCGACGACGTACTGGGACGCCTGCGCTTGCAGGTCCATAAACCGTTTCTGAAGAGAATCAACAGCGGCCTGCTCCTCGACCGTGGCTTCACTGGTCTTCTGGGCGATCGCGCGCTGGCGCCGCTCCAACTCGGTTCCGACACGGGCGAGTTCATCGAGAATCGGTTTCTCCTTTTCATAGTCCCTCGTGCCGACCGTCCTTGTGCCCTTGAACGCCATGTGCTCATAAAAATGAGCGAGCCCCGTTTGCCCTACCTGCTCATTGATGCCGCCGACGGCGAACGTAATGTTGATCGACACCACCGGCGTCTGATGGCGCTCGACCATGAGGACCGTCAAACCGTTCGCCAGTCTGTGTTCGACTACACGTTCAGCCAGACTGGGCGAGGCCGCAGACAGCACGTTGACGTTGGAGACAAGACTGATCGCCATGGCAAGAAAACAGAGCGTGAAACGTGAAACGTGAAACGTGGGACAGACGCAGACTCGATTGCTCATACAAAAATCTCCATCAGTTCCTCCGGCCGTTCAATGAACCAATCGGGTTTGCACGCCGCCATCTTCTCCCGATTGCCCATCCCGTAGCCGACGGCGCAGA
>JAOUEB010000282.1 GCA_029858925.1 Nitrospira sp. | reverse complement strand
AGCATTCTTGCAACTGCCATTGCTCCTCACCGATTTTCATTGGATCGCCGACAGTGCGCGGGCCGGGATCTCTTTCTGGCTGCACAACCGTGGGTTGACCACTGCCTAAAGCCTTGATCCGCGCTTCCAATTCTTTCACTTTCTCGTCGAGTTCCTTCGTTCTTTGAATCACTTCGTCCGCTTTCCACGGATCCAGCGGGTTACCCGACTTGGCGCTACTAAGAACCCTGGCGGTCTTTCCCTTTTCATCTTCAGGGTCAAACTGCGGCAAGAGAGACGCACCGGCACCGTAGCCGACGCAGAGGACGCCAAAGAACAGGAAAACAGAGGCAGCCGCGCCCCACCCGCTTTGCGGCTTCATCGACGGGATATCCAACAGGAGAAATACGACGGTGCCGATGGCAGCGTAGATGAAGAACGCCCACTGGAAGACCGAGGGAAACCCCAAGGCCTTCGCCGTGAACCAGAGACCGCTGCCGACTGCGAGGCCGATGACGAGCTTGAAAATCGCTTTCCCCATAAGAACTCCTCGTGTTTGGCCCTCTCAGCTACGGATACGCGCTGCTGGAATGATCCGATGGGACCGATTCTTACTTGGTTCCGGCGGGAACGGGACTGCCCTCAGGCTCGCGGCCTTTCAATTCGAGGGGCCGGAGCGCGACGAACACAGCCACGCTCACGACGATGAAAAAGACGACAGTAATGCCCGTGATCAACCAGGCCGAATACGATAGCGTCGGCGTAAACGATTCCGCCGTGAAGTCCGGGATCAAATTATAGGTATGGAAGTACTTGCGCAGGAGCGACCGAACCGCCCCCATCAACCCCATCGCCCAGATAGAAGTAAACGCCAAGAAAATGAGGACGAACTGGGAAATGCCGTCGATCTTGCCCCAGACAATCGTGCCCTGCCTGATGGCCTTGCCATAAAGAGCATAGTTGATCGTGGTGGCAAACACTAGCGACAAGATCGCGCCGAGCTTGGTCGGCATCTTCCCGATGAAGTCCCATGCCTCCGGCAATTTCAGGTCTTCCACCATCCTGGCGCCGGTGGCCGCAAATCCGTTAGGGGTCAACCAGATCGCATCGCTCACCACCACCATCAAAAATCCGACTTTCATCACTGTTTGCACTGAGACCGTCATCGGAATGAATCGGCCCAAAAGAAACGGCGCCAGGGCCAACGGAATAAGAATGGCCAGCGACATCGGCTCGGGAATCCAATAGGTCGTCAACCCCCAAATCGCGACGGGAGGAAATAGCACCATCACGACGGGAGCCAGAACCGTCATCCTGACCTGCTCGACTCCCTGGATACGTCTCAAGCTAAGCCACACATAATAGTTACAGCCCAAGAACATCAGTCCGACGATTGCGCCCTGCATCTCGAAGAACATCGAGAGTTGTTCGACCATCATGTATTGACAGAACGAAAAATCGTAGTCGCACATCTCATACGCCAAGAGAAGTCCCGTAAAGGGCTGAAGAAGCATCGCGCCCACAGCAATGAGGTTTGCAGTAAAACCCATCCAATCGTAATAGGCCCGCTCTTCCTGGCTTTTCGCACCCATGTGCATATAGGCGGCAATCAGGCCCACCATAAAGCCTCCGAACGCGATATTCCCATCGATGCGATGGATGTTCAGCGGCATCCAGCTCGCGTTGGCAATCTTGTCCCACAAGGTCGCCACGGCCAGGGCCTCCATCGGCGAAATCCCCTCTTCTTTCACCGGCGTATTCATGAACGATGTCGGGCCGTTGATCGCGAACATCGTGGCCAGGCAGAGCAGATTCAACAACACACCAAGTGCGATATGCCGCCCCTTCTTCTCACCCTTCCAGGCGTCCCAGGTATAGAAATAGGCGTACAACGCGATCGCCCCGAGAATAAACATGAGCGGATAGATCACCGCGAACACGAGGTAAAATTGATTGATAAGCCAGGTCGTGAACTGCGGGTAGGTCGCGAGGAGCACGAAAATAAACAGACCGCCGGTGAGGGCCGTCAGGCTGAACAGAATGACGGTGATCTTGGTGACCTCTTTGGCCATGCGATCGTACCGAAGGTCCTGCTTGCGATACCCTAGCCACTCCGCCATCACGACAAAGATCGGGGCGCCAAGCACGAACGCACCAAGCAGCGTGTGGAACTGAGCCACGATCCAGACTGCCGCCCGGTTGCCGGTGTACGGGAATTCCAGTGAAGAGGCACCCGGCGTCTGTGCGTAGACGCTGGACACACCCGCCAAACACAATGCAAGAAACGCAAGAAGAGTTACAAGATTACGCGTTGGTATATTCACAGTGCCTCGGCGCCTTATTGTACATGACCCTCACCGATTATCTGCTTCACGCTTACTTGGTCTCAGTCGAGGCTCCTCCGCTGTTGCCGGCATCGACCCACTGCTTCTTCTCCTCGTCCCACGCCTTCCCTGGCAGCGCAAAGGTCCGCTCGAAGAGCACGAGCTTCCACACATCCTCCTCAGAAAGCTTGCTCTTCCAGCCCCTCATCTTCGTGCTGGGCACACCCTCTGATATCCGCCAGAACCATGCCGAGTCTGAATAGAGCTTCATGCGTTGGCCGTTGCGAAAATCCGTGGCGCCCGCCTTGACCGGCTTGCCGTCTTTTCCATGGCAACTGGCGCAGTTCACGTCAGGATTGGTCTGACCCAGGTAGATCTTCCGCCCCTCTTCTATTTTCTCGGCATTCCCCCACCAATCTAAAGGCATATGCTTATCGGCATATTCCATAGGGGTTGGCGGCGGGGGAACGATCGGCCCCTCTCCGCCACCTTCTCCACAGCCGACCAGCAATCCTACGCTCATCAGCAATGCGGCCTGAACCGATGCCAGCTTGATTTTCACGACGAACCCTCCCTCCTTACTGCAATGCCCCCGCATATTGGGGACAGACGCAAAGGAGAACTACAAAAAAACGCTTCTACAAGGATGACAACATCCCCGTAAAAGCGTTAGCAATTACAACCAGCTGCACCGTTCTGCTCACAGGACATCGCTCACACATCGACTGGTCCAAGGAGAGGCCGATTCAGTCCCACGAACCGTCATCGGTGATTACGACTTTCGCTTCCCTTGCGATTTCCCTTTTGCCTGCTTCCGTTGCGAACGGACAACCTTCATCACGACGAACCCTCCGGCCGCTGCCGCCGCCGCCACGACTCCCCACCAAAGCCATGCGGGAGGCTCGCTCGTATCGCAACCGGTTCCAAAGTTGACCCGGAGTTTTCGCTCAGCCTCCAGGTCCTTGGGGTCGAACTGAATGGTATGGTTCTGCTGCTCCCCATTCGCTTCGATCAGAAGCGGATCGCCCAAATTGTCGTTATGG
>JAOUEB010000281.1 GCA_029858925.1 Nitrospira sp. | reverse complement strand
ACAACACAAAATCCATGTTGCCAAACTTTCCCGCCAGGTGCAAGCGCCGAGATGGTTCCCACCGAGACGCCGATGCGGCGTCCGTCGTTCGTGAAGCGTATCTCGTTACGGATGAGAGCGAATAGCTAATGGCACAAGCAGTGCTGAGTTGTGAGTTCTGAGTGCTGAGTTTTACGTTGGATCTGATAACTCACGACTCACAACTAAAAACTAAACGCTCACGGCTTCATCCACCTCAGCCATACGCCATCAGCTCTTTCAACATCGGGCTAGTCGCCGATGACTTTCACCAGCACCCGTTTACGCCGGCGCCCATCGAACTCGCCATAAAAGATTTGTTCCCAGGGTCCGAAATCCAGCTTGCCGTTCGTAATGGCGACGACGACCTCGCGACCCATCACTTGCCGCTTCAAGTGGGCATCTCCATTGTCTTCGCCGGTCTCGTTATGCCGATAGCGCGCCTCGTGCGGAGCGAGCCGCTCGAGAAATTCATCATAGTCGCGCAACAAGCCCTGCTCATCATCGTTGATATATATGCTGGCCGTGATGTGCATGGCATTCACCAGGACCAACCCTTCCCGCACGCCGCTCTTCATGACCGCCATTTCAACCTGCGGCGTGATGTTGAGATAGGCCCGCTTGGTCTTCGTCTCGAACCAGAGTTCTTCCCGGTAGGATTTCATGTTCGCGCACCATTGTGCCCACGGGACGACGAGAGATTCAAGAGCGGATGATATTTTTCGCGAGTCCAGAAGAGGGCATGAGGGTATAATGCCCACGATATGAGCGCGCGTCGAAACATACGGCCGCCCCGCTTCTCGCGCAATGCACAGATCGTCTTACGGCAGCGATACCTGGCCAGAAACGCGCGAGGCGCCGTCGTCGAATCGCCGGCGGAGATGTTGCGGCGCGTCGCGCATGACATCGCCCGGGCCGAGCGGCGATACCCGCCGGCCGCACGCCGGCGCGATCTGGCCCGTCAGTTTTATGATCTGATGGCCTCGCTGATCTTTCTACCGAATTCGCCCACCCTCATGAATGCCGGCCGGGCGCTCCAACAACTCTCAGCCTGTTTCGTGCTGCCGGTCGACGACTCGTTGGAGTCCATCTTCGACGCCGTCAAGCAGCAAGCGCTCATCCATCAGTCAGGCGGAGGCACAGGATTTTCATTCAGCCGCCTTCGCCCCCGGTCCGACCTGGTCGCGACAACCAGCGGACTGGCGTCCGGACCGGTGTCCTTCATGCGCGTCTTCAATATGTCCACCGACGTCATCAAGCAAGGCGGAACCAGACGCGGCGCCAATATGGGCATCTTGCGTGTCGACCATCCGGATATTCTCGAGTTCATCGCCCTGAAACAACAGCCGAACGAGATGACGAATTTCAATCTCTCCGTCGGCCTCACCGACCGTTTCATGCAGGCGGTCACACGAGGCCGCTCCTATGCGCTCATCAATCCGCGCACTGAGAAATCGGTCGGGCGCCTACCGGCGGCGCAGGTCTTCGATCAGCTGGTCAACGCAGCCTGGCAATGCGGAGAACCGGGAGTCCTGTTTCTCGACACCGTCAACCGTGCGAATCCAACTCCGCAGCTCGGCTCGATCGAGGCTACGAATCCATGCGGTGAACAGCCGCTCCTCGCCTATGAATCCTGCACACTCGGCTCGATCAACGTCGCCCGGTGCCTCACCGCCCATCGCGGCACCCATACCATCGACTATGAGCGGCTTGCCGTCGTAATCGCTCTTGCAGTCCGGTTTCTCGACAATGCCCTCGATCGAACCAAGTTTCCCTTTTCGGCCATCGAGACGCACACCCTGCAGACCAGAAAGATCGGCCTGGGGATCATGGGATTCGCCGACCTGTTGATTCGCCTGGGTATCCCGTACGACACGGAGGATGCGCTACAGATCGCCGAACAGCTGATGACATTCGTCCAATCTCAGGCCCACGACGCCTCCCGGCGGCTCGCTCAGGAACGAGGAGTCTTCCCCTCCTATCAAGGGAGCCGACTTCAAGCCGCTGGGCTTCGGCGGCGCAATGCTACGGTCACGACCATCGCCCCCACCGGCACCATCAGCATCCTGGCCGGCTGTTCCGCTGGCATCGAACCGCTCTACGGAATCAGCGTCGCCCGCACCGTCATGGAAGACATCCGACTGGAAAGCTTGCACCCTGAATTTCTCGCACAGGCGCGCGCCAGAGGACTTCCCTTGGCCGACTTGCGCCGAGAGATCGGCCGGCGGGAATCCATTCAACATCTGACGCAGATCCCCCAAGACCTGCGCAGGCTCTTTGTCACCGCCCACGATATCGCGCCGGCCCATCATGTTCGGATGCAGGCGGTCTTCCAACGCCACAGCGACAGCGGGGTGTCGAAAACGATCAATCTGCCTTCCACCGCCACGCCGCAAGATATCGCGTCCGCCTTTCTGCTTGCGCATGAACTCGGCTGCAAAGGCCTAACCGTCTATCGGTCAGGCAGCCGAGCCCATCAAGTCATGGCCTGCTCCCATGTGCAGTCCTGCTGAGCCGCGAGAACAATTCATCGTGAAGCGTATCTCGTAAAGCGTGAAGCGCAGGACGGAAAACAGGGCAGAGAGACAGACTGTGTCCCTACATCTTTGTTTGCGAGATACGCTTCACGAGATACGAACCACGAAGAATGGCACGGCAGATCATCGATTGCAGCAGACGCTCGCAGCGGCAAATAATGCGGAATACACCGGCCTGCTGAAATCCCACGCAAAATTGACACCCCTTGGGGTTGGTGATAAGTAGGTCCACAGATTCTTCGATCAGGAACTGTCCGCCACAGGGAGGTGTTCGATGTTTGCTACCGCTGGGGGCCCGTCATTCGCCGGCCATCCTCTGACCTGGAATCTCTTCTTTGCCCGTCAGCCGGAACCGGATTTAGAGTTTACGGAAGAGGAGTTGGAGCAAACGATGAACATTCAATCGTCGTCTCCCAAGAAATCTCCGAAGAAATCCGGTGGAAGCCCCCTCATCTGGATTCTCTTACTGACAGTGGTTGGCGGCGGCGCCTATGTCGCCATGGAACCGGAAATGGTCATGGATTTGGTGGGACCGCTCCTCGGTGAAACACCGGAACCGACGCCCCAGCCGCCGGTCGCGAGGAAGCCTGCTCCGCCCATGCCGACGCCCACACCGCCTAGTCAACCGGAACAGGCTGCACCGGCCCCTACGGCTCCTATTGAACCGACGGCGCAGCCCCCACAGGCCTCTGTACCGGAACCCCTGCCGACGCTCACGCCGACTCCAATGCCCACACTGGAGCCGAGCATACCGACCGCGTCAGTCCCCAGGCCCCTCGCATCGAAGAGCTT
>JAOUEB010000280.1 GCA_029858925.1 Nitrospira sp. | reverse complement strand
ATGGGCAGGACCACGCCGTCGGTGGACGGATTCAGAAACTTGTTGGAGTGCCAGCTCGTGGCGAGCGGACCCGTTTCCGCCTCGCCGTCGCCGATGACGCAGGCCGCAATCAGGTCCGGATTGTCGAAGACGGCTCCGTAGGCATGTGAGAGCGCATAGCCCAGTTCGCCTCCTTCATGGATGGAGCCGGGTGTCTCGGGCGCCACGTGGCTGGGAATGCCGCCGGGAAAAGAAAACTGTTTGAACAGCCGCTTCATCCCGCGCTCGTCCCGCGAGACATTGGTGTAGACCTCGCTGTAGGTCCCTTCGAGATAGGCGTTCGCCACAATCCCCGGTCCGCCATGGCCTGGCCCGGCGATATAGATCATGTTGAGGTCGTGTTCCTTGATGATGCGATTCAGATGCACATAAATGAAGTTCAAGCCCGGCGTCGTACCCCAATGACCGAGGAGACGCGGCTTGATGTGGGCGCGCGTCAGCGGTTGTTTCAGGAGGGGGTTGTCATAGAGATAAATCTGGCCGACGGAGAGATAGTTGGCCGCCCGCCAATAGGCATCCAGTTTCTTGGCCGCTTCCGGACTCAGGGGCCTCACGCTCGTTCTACGATTGTCCATCTCCCCCTCCTCATTCAGCCTGTGCTCAACCACATCATGACGGACGCCGCGATCTCACGTTCTTCATCCGTGTGAATCACCCGCACGATCGCCCTGCCGCCTTCTTTGGAAATCACGGCTTCGTTCTTCTCGTTGCGCAACATATCGATGGTGATGCCGAGAAATTCCAATCCCTCGCAGATGCGCGCGCGAACGACGGGGGAATTCTCGCCGATTCCCGCGCTGAACACCAGGGTATCGACGCCCCCTAGCGTCGCTGCCAGTGCCCCGATCCATTTTTTGGCCTGATAACAAAACAGTGCGATGGCTTCGGCCGCTCGCGGATCGCTCTGTTCCGCCTTGAGGAGATCGCGCATATCGGAACTGATCTCCGAGACACCGAGCAGCCCCGATTCGGTGTTGACCATCCGGTGAAACCGATCCGCGCTCATCCCTTCCGCTCGAGCCAGATAGGACACGAGCCCTGGATCGAGATCTCCCGATCGGCGGCTCATCGGCATGCCGGATGTGGGGGTAAAACCCATCGTGGTCTCAACGCTCTTGCCGTCCTTCACGGCGGTCATGCTGGCCCCGTTTCCCAAATGCGCGAGGATGATGCGGCCATTGACTTCATCCTGCCGTCCGACTCTGGCCAGTTCCTTCATAAGAAAGGAACATGACAGGCCGTGAAATCCGTATCGTTGAAGCCCCAGCTTCTCATACCGTCTTGGGATCGCCAGCAAACGGGCCACCTGCGGCATCTCGCTGTGGAACGCGGTATCGAAGCAGGCGACTTGCGGGAGACGGGGGTATCGCCGCGCACATTCCTTGATCAATTCGATCTCTACCGGAAGATGTTCCGGATCGTACGGACTCAGCCGTTGCAGTTCCTCCATCACCATCGGCGTCACTCGCTGCGGCTCACGATAATCCTTGCCGCCATGCACCACTCGGTGGCCGATGGCGCGAAGCGGCTCGCGCGCAAGCACGCCATCGGCACATCCCATGAGAGCGTCAAGGCAGGCCGCGGGAGCGGGCGCGGCGATCGTCCGGCGGTCGGCGCGGCCAGTAGCGTTCTCCATCCACGTGAATGTGCCGTGAGACGATCCCAGGCGATCGATCAACCCCGACAGTTCACGGACAGGACTGTCACCGACGCGAAAGAGGGTGAACTTGAGGGTAGAGGATCCGCCATTGATCACGAGAATCGAGCCGCTGCCGCCTTCTTTACCCAAGTCGGGCATACTCACCGACCAGTCGGTAGGCATTGTGGAGGTATTGACCCACCATGCGCTGGGTATTGAAGAAGCCGCCATTCAACGCGATCGTATGACGCATGACCTCGATGAACCGCCCTCGGTCCCGATAAAAACAGGGAAGAATCTTCTCCTCGAGCTTGCGATACAGTTCCGCCGCATGACAGGCATCCATACTCCCTTGGGGCTCCATACAGGCCTCCGCCCGATCGCCGATCGACCAGCCGGTCACATCTTCCACATGCCCTTCGATCCACCACCCGTCGAGCACGCTCAGGCTTGGCACTCCATTGACCGCCGCCTTCATGCCGCTGGTCCCTGAGGCCTCCATCGGAGGGAGCGGCGTATTGAGCCAGACATCCGCGCCGGCACAGACAAGCTTCGCCAGTGTCATGTCATAGTTGGTGAGGTAGGCGACTGCTACCTTTCCACGCAAAGCATCACGGAGCTCATGGATCTTGTGAATCATGTCCTTCCCATCCTGGTCGCGCGGATGGGCCTTGCCGCTGAGGACGATTTGGACGGGCCCGGCCTGTTCGGCAATCTTGGCCAGCCTCTCGATGTCGTGAAAAATCAAGGTGCCTCGCTTGTACGCTGCGGCCCGCCTGGCAAACCCCAGCGTCAGCACGTCCCGATCGAATCCCGCGTTGGTCTCACGGTTCACATAATCGACCAATGCCCGTTTGGCGTCGATGTGCGCATCCCATATTTCCTGGCCCGGAATGCTGATCGCGTACCGGAGCGAAAGTTGATCGCGCCGCCAGTCAGGCAGATGCCGGTCATAAAGCGTGTGAAACGGGGGAGCGGCCCAGGTCACCGCGTGGACACCATTGGTTATCGAGTGGATCGGATAACCGGGATAGAGACTGTGCGAGACCTCGCCATGTTTCATGGCCACTCCGTTGACGAACCGTGACCCACGCAGCGCGAGCTGCGTCATGTTCAAGCTATGGTTATGACCGCAGGCTTTGAGCCAGGCACAGCGCCGGTCGCCGAGCACTCGATGGGCCAGCTCGGGGGGAAATTGATCGTGGCCCGCCGGCACCGGCGTATGGGTCGTGAAGACGCATTGCTCCCGGACGGCGTCAATGAGATCGGCTGGGACCGCTTGCTCGTGGGCACGAGAAGCCAGTTTCTCTTCCAGCAGAGCGAGCACCAGCAATGCCGCGTGCCCTTCATTCATATGGAAGCGGCGAAGATGCCCGTACCCGATCGCCCGCAGCATGCAGTAGCCCCCGAATCCAAGCACCACTTCCTGGCAGAGCCGATAGTGGTCGTCACCGCCGTAGAGCTGGTCGGTCAGGGTGCGATCCCAAGGCTGATTCTCGGGAAGGTCTGTATCGAGCAAGTAGACGGGCACCTCACTCCCCGACTCTCCTTTCACTCGAATCTGCCAGGCCCCGACGTACACCGTCCGATTCTCGATCTCGACCGTGACGCGCTGGGGCAGAGGATGGCAGAAATCATTGATCGGCCAGGCCACCGGCTCTTCGTGCTGCGAGCCA
>JAOUEB010000279.1 GCA_029858925.1 Nitrospira sp. | reverse complement strand
AGTGGAAGGAGACCGTTGGCTACGCGCCGGCACCTGGCCAGGCTGGGCGCCGACGCAAATGCTTGGGCTCGACGTGTCAGGCAAGACGCTCGGTATCGTCGGCATGGGACGGATCGGCCAAGCCGTCGCGCGACGCGCGCAGGGATTTCGCATGCCGGTGCTCTATGCGAGCCATCGACCGGTCCCCGCTCCCCCGGATATCATATGGGGCCGGCAATCGCTGGACGATGTACTCAGACAATCGGATGTCCTTTCACTCCACGTCCCGCTCACCGAGGCCACCCGCCATCTTATCGGGTCCCGTGAGCTGGCCATGATGAAACCCGCGTCCATTCTCATCAACACGTCTCGTGGTCCTGTGATCGACGAAGTCGCGCTCGCGTCAGCGCTTCAGACTGGAAAGATTGCGGGGGCGGGCCTGGATGTGTACGAGCACGAGCCGGCGGTTCATCCGGAACTCGTGAAATTCCCGAATGTCGTGTTGCTCCCGCATCTTGGCTCGGCAACGCAGGGAACACGCATTCAGATGGGACGGGTCTGTCTGGACAATGTTGAGGCAGTGCTAGGTGGAAAGCCGGCGCCGAATCAAGTCCGGCCGCTAGCTTGCGATGCGTAACCCTGGGATTGATGACTGGCTCTGACTCTTGATTGCATCGAGCCGCTTTGGCACATCGTGAAAAGAAGGAATGGACTGAAACGTCGCCGCCGCCTTTGTCCAGTCTGCGGCAGCCTCGTAGAGCAACCCCAATTCATAGCGAATGGCCTGACCTTTAGCCCCTTGCGCGCGAGGATCCGACAGAACAGCCTCAAGCCTTTGAATCGCCTGGGACGCCTGGCCCTCCGCCTTGTAGCACAGTGCCGTCATCAGAGAGGAATCGAGATAGAACGCGTCCCCCGCCCTTGCCATCTCGAACTCCTCCCTCGCCTCGGGATAGAGCGCCATGTTCTTATAGGCCACACCCAGGGTAAAATGTGCCTCATGATCGCGGGCGGGAACGGCAACTGCCGCTGGTCTGGCTGAAGCAGGTTGCTGAACAGCCGTATTCTTTCCAGCCGGCGCTTGCGCTGCCTCGTGTTGTCTCACCCCTGCGCCTTGAATCCCAATACCATCCCGCTCATCGTTTGCCGGCACAACACCCATGACCTGCGAAGGCCTTTTTTTCAGAAATGCATCAGGCTCGTCCGGCTCGGCGCCTTCCAGTGAGAAGTTCAGCTTCTGGCTGGATTGGCTGGGCTGGGGCTGGGATTTCACCGGCCGGAAATCGTCGGGCGCAGCCCCGACAGTCCAGAATGAGTTCGAATCACTTTGAGCAGAAACCTGCACCGGAGATCCGGCTGCAGCCGCGGGCTCTCCCTTCATTTTTGCCGCCAGACGATTGATGAGCCCTGCATCCGAACTAAGCGACCGAACCTTGTCGAACAGTTCTTCGTGCAGGCCTTCCATTCCAGGCTCCGGATGCACTAACAACAACTCGACGGCTTTGGCATATTGCTGCGCCGCCGCTGCATTGTCGTTTTGCCGTTCGTACAGCTCCCCATTCAGTTCCAACAGGGGTACGGAGTCCGGCTGCGCCGCCAAGAACTCTTTGATCAAGGTTTCGGCAAGGATGAGATCCAGCGCGCGCAGGGCCTCGCCGGCCAAAAACCGGTATTCGCCTAGCGCCACCTGGAGATCGCCCCGCTGCAAATGGAGCCGCGCGAGCAATTGGCAGACTTGCGGATTGCCCGGCTCCCGAGAAAGGATTTGGTTCAAAATCGCTTCCGCCCCGGCGTACTGTTTCTCCTCCATCCTCCGCATTGCTTCGTCGAGAGGACCGAGCGGCGCAGATGGTGCTTGTTTGGAGGGAGCGGCGGTCCCTTGCTTTACCGCCTTAATCGATATCGTCCCACCCTTCTTCACACCCTCGACAAACTGCGATGCTTCGCTGTTCTTCGGATCGATTCTGAGCACAGCAAGATAGGCATCTTTCGCCTCCTCATGACGCCCCTGCATTGAACGCTCACGGCCCAGCTGAAGATAGACCTCCGTCGCTTCATCCTGCCGATTGTCCTGAAGGCACAGTTCGGCAATACGCTGCTGGGCATTCAAGTTGGAGGGGTCGATACTGACGATTTTCTGGTAGAGCACCAACGCCTCTTTCGACTTGCGCTCCTTGAGTAAGTGCTTGGCCAGGGTGAGATAATCCTGCACCGCACTGGTCACGAGACCCCGTTCCCCATTGAGATCACCCAGATGGCGATACACCTCATACTTCGTCGGATCGCACTTGAGCACTTTCTTGTATGTGGCAATGGCCTTGACCGTGGCCCCTTCCGCCTTAAAGAGCGTCGCAGCCTGAAAAAATGCGGCGGTCGCTTCAGGTACAGCGTTTCGTTTCAAATGCAAATCCCCGATGGAGTTGTGGATACTCCCGTCGTTGAGAGCTTCCGCAGCCAACTTTTTCCATTCAGCGATAGCCTCTTCATACTGGCCTTTCGAGGCCAGAAGCTGGGCCTGCTGAAGTACTTTGCTGCGATCTGTAGCCAAGACAAATCTCTCCTGCCAAGAACAAGGCAAACGCTAACAGTATCAACATGTTTTGTCTAGAAAATGGACGAATCAGACGGCTGGTCTGATAAAAACGACATAGGCCTATCCCCCTTAGAGGAGGACAGGCCTATGCACTGAAGGCACGACGCTGTTGCTAGGAAGCGGCTATGGCCGATTTCAACACATTGGCTGCTTGAGGGCCCTTGGCTCCCTGCACGATCTCAAACTCGACGTTTTCACCTTCTTTCAGAGTTTTAAACCCCTCCCCCTCTAACGCCGAATAGTGGACGAAGACGTCTTCGCCGCTATCGAGGCGGATGAATCCGAATCCTTTCCGATCGTTGAACCACTTGACTGTTCCTTTTGTCTTCACAAAACTCCTCCTTTCCTAATGGCCATGCGCAACGGGCGCTCTAGCCACGAAACCGCAGTTGAGACACGACTAGGTGACAAAAGTCGAACCTGGCGGGTAGAATCGACGGGCACCTGCACCATTGTTGCATCGTCACGGGACCCATCATGTGGAGGAAAACCGAGCTGCATTTAACATAGCGATCCAGCCCTGTCAAGCGATTCTTTTGCAAGCCGGATTCGCGCGCGAGGTTTACAAGCAGGCGAGACTCACCTATAGTGTCCGAGTCACCGCCGACCTAAGAGCCCTGTGATCCTACGAACTCTGCTTGATCGTTACATTTTTACCGAACTGCTCTCCCCGTTCGGCCTCAGCCTGGGTGCGCTCTGCTTCGTCATGTTGACGAGGGAATTGTTACGCCTTGTCGAATTGCTCGTGTCAAAAGGCGTGGGACTGTGGGCGGTCTTGAAGGTGAT
>JAOUEB010000278.1 GCA_029858925.1 Nitrospira sp. | reverse complement strand
AGAGGAGGGCATTGTAGCACAGTAGGATTTAGAGTCAGAAGGGCCTTCCGGAAGAATAGTGCTGAGTACTGAGTTTTCAGAGCCAACTCACAAGCTCGTTATTCGCCTGCCCGCCGGAGGATCGGCGCAGGCGAGTCATTCCCTCCGAACAACTCGCAACTCTCTTTTTCCCCCTTCCCACCATTAACCATTCAGCATCTCGCCCCTTGTTCCTTGCCCCTTACGCCTCACCCCTCACGTCCCCTTACCCCTTTACCTCCCCTTTGGCCCGCCTTCGCGCCACGCCGGATTCTCGAGCTGCGGTTGCGACAGCGTGCGCCACCGCCGGAACGACTGTTTTGTCGAAGAGGCTGGGAATAATGTAGTCCTCGCTGACAGCGCCTTCGGGGATCACATGGGCGAGGGCGTTCGCGGCGGCCAACTTCATCGCTTCATTGATCTCGGCGGCTTGCACATCGAGCGCCCCACGGAAGATCCCGGGGAATGCGAGTGCATTATTGATCTGGTTGGGATAATCCGAGCGCCCGGTGGCAAAGACGCGGCAATGCGACGCAGCTAGCTCCGGCGAGACCTCCGGGTCCGGATTCGCCATGGCAAAGACGATCCGGTCGGACGCCATCGCATCGAGATCTTCCGCACTCAGAATATTTCCGACTGACAGACCGATGAGGACATCGGCGCCTTTCAGCGCATCACGCAACGTCCCCCTCGGATGGTCCGGAGTAAGACAGGCGGCAAGATCGGTCCGGCAGGCCCGCAATTGTTCGGCCTCGCCGTACAAGATGATGCCTTCCTTATCGCAGCCCAGCAGATGCGACACGCCGGCCGCCAGCAACATTCTGCAGCAGGCCGTCCCCGCCGCGCCGAGCCCGTTGACGACGACACGCACCTGCCCCATCCGTTTCCCGACCACCCGTAGCGCATTCGTGAGGGCAGCCAGGATGACGACGGCCGTTCCATGTTGATCATCATGCATGACCGGCACATCGAGCGATTGTTTCAACCGCCGCTCGATCTCAAAACAGCGGGGCGCGCCGATGTCTTCCAGATTGATGGCGCCGAATCCCGGCGCGATCCCTTGCACGATCCGCACGATCGCATCCGGGTCCTGCGTGTTCAAGCAGAGCGGCCAGGCGTCGATGCCGGCCAGTTCTTTGAACAACATCGCCTTGCCTTCCATCACCGGCAGCGCTGCTTCCGGGCCGAGATTGCCCAGCCCCAACACCGCCGACCCGTCTGTGACGATCGCCACACTGTTGCTCTTGCTGGTGAACGCATAGGCTTTGGACTTGTCCTGCGCGATGGCTTGGGCCACACGGCCGACACCAGGCGTGTAGACCATCGAGAGCACATTCCTGGTACTGAGGGGAATCTTCCCCTCCACTCGAATTTTTCCGCCCAGATGCAACAGAAAAATACGATCGGAGGCCGAAAGCACTGTGACATCGGACAGCGCGCCAAGCCGGGCCAGCACCTTCTTGCCATGAGCCTCACTCTGCGCGTCGAACGTGACGTCCCGAATCATGGAGGTTTTCGTCGCCGACACGATATCGACGGCGCCGAGATTGGCTTGTTCTTCAGCCAGCAGCGCCGCCACACGGGCAAAGACACCGGGCTTGTTCGCAAGCTCCAACCGAACGGTCAGGCGGTAATTGGAATAGGGACCAATGTCATCCATTCGCGCCGTCGTCCTCTCCTATGGCCAAGCCTACCACATTGGTAAGTGGTAAGTAGTCAGTGGCCAGTAGTGAGTACCTAGTGGCGAGTGGTCAGCGGCGAAAAACGCTCAGCACGTCGGCGTCATCGGCTCTTGCGATAGTCGCCATAAACAAAGAGGGAGCCGTCCTTCCTGAAGACTCCCCCTCACCACTTGCCACTCGCCACTGACCACTCACGCCTCACCAGATAGCCTCCGTTGACGCTGTTCTCGCACCGATGCTAGGGTACCCCTATGTCGTCATCCCCTGGCACCAGACCCTCGAACCGTCTCATCCACGAAACCAGTCCGTACCTGCTTCAACATGCCTATAACCCCGTGGACTGGTATCCCTGGGGACCGGACGCGTTGCAAGCGGCCAAAGACAAGAACCGGCCGATTCTCCTCTCGATCGGCTATTCGGCCTGCCACTGGTGCCACGTCATGGAACGGGAATCGTTCGAGAACGATGCCACCGCCGAATTGATGAACCGCGATTTCATCTGCATCAAGGTCGATCGTGAAGAACGGCCCGACCTGGATGAAATCTACATGGCCGCCACAGTAGCCATGAACCATGGCCAGGGCGGCTGGCCCATGACCGTCTTTTTGACGCCGGACCAAGAGCCGTTCTTCGCCGGCACCTATTTTCCCCCCGAAGATCGATGGGGCAGACCGGGGTTCGGCACATTGCTGAAGAACATCGCCGACTACTGGCGAACCGACGCGGCGGGCATTCACGCCCAAGCCAAGGACATGACGGCGCGGTTGAAAGACGCCGGCCGTATTCCCTCCCCGATCTCCGTCAGCGAATCGGTGCTGGAGGAGGCCGTCGCTCAGTTCAAAAGCGATTTCGATAAGACCTACGGCGGCTTCAGCGCGGCGCCGAAATTTCCACCGTCGGCCGGACTCTCGCTGCTGCTTCGCTGTCACCGGCGATCGGGAGATGCGCAGACACTCGCCATGGTCACCAAGACGCTCGACATGATGGCAGCCGGAGGAATCTACGACCATATCGGCGGTGGGTTCGCCCGCTATTCGACGGATGCGCGCTGGCTTGTGCCGCATTTCGAAAAGATGCTCTACGATAATGCGCTCCTGGCCCGCGTCTATGTGGAGGCCTATCAGGTCACGAAGAAGCCCCTGTATAAACAGGTGGCCACCGAGACACTGGATTATGTGCTTCGAGAGATGACAGGACCGGCCGGCGGATTTTATTCCGCGACGGATGCCGATTCAGAAGGCGTCGAGGGAAAATTCTTCGTCTGGACGCCTGCCGACGTGCGAGCCGCGCTGCATGATGATGAAGATGCCCGGCGATTCTGCGCCCTCTACGATATTACCGACTCCGGCAATTGGGAACACACCAACATTCCGAATCGCCTGCGGCCTATCGAAGCTGTCGCCAAACAGGTTGATCTGACGACCGATGAATTGCTGGAGACGGCCGCTCGCGCAAAACCCGTGCTGTATCGGGCGCGGCAGCAGCGTATCCCGCCCGGGCTGGACGACAAGGTAATCACAGCCTGGAACGGCATGATGCTGTCGGCCATGGCGGAAGCAGCCAGAGTATTCGGAGCAGACCACTACCGCGAGGCGGCTCAACGGACGGCCGATTTCCTGCTTCAGACCCATGCGTTGCCCGACGGCCGGTTATTGCGGACATCGCGGGCAGGCC
>JAOUEB010000277.1 GCA_029858925.1 Nitrospira sp. | reverse complement strand
ATTCATGACGGTTCGTCGCGAAATCGAGTTCCATGGGAATGGGGGACGTTTCGGGTTTCGAGTAGCAGGTTTCGAGTTTTCGGAGCATCTTTTCTGACCACACGAAACATGAAACCTGAAACTCGCAACTCAGTTCTCCAGAGCGGCGAATCCGCGATTGCAGCAGAAGTGCTCATGCATAATACTGGCTAGTGAGGCTACTTAAGTCGCCAAACCCTACCTATATGGGGTAAGATTTCAGCTGTGCAACCTGTGTTTGTCGCCCGTCCAAATTGTAGTGTGTCCCTATGACCGATACGACAGATCCACAATCGTCCGAGCCAGGTCGCCGGTTTCCCATCCTGCCGCAGGCTGATCAACAGATGGAACTCATGCTGGACATCGACCGCGATGATTATCGCTTTGTGTTGGAGCAGGCTTCAGATATTATCTGCCGCACGACTCTCTCCGGACGCATCACCTTCATCAATCCCGCCGTGACCAGAATCCTGGGTTATTCGATGGTCGAGGTCCTCGGCCATTACGTCACAGAATTCATTCGCGAAGACTATCGCTCGAAGGTCTGGCGGTTTCATGCGCGGCAGTTCTTGCACAGCCGTCCGTCAAGCTATCTGGAGCTTCCACTGGTCGCACGAACGGGGCATGAGGTCTGGGTCGGGCAGAACGTGCAACTCTTGCAGCAGGACGAGGACATCATCGGCTTTCAGGCCGTCGTCCGCGACATCTCGGCGATCAAACAGGCCGAGCAAGCGCGACGCGCCAGCGAGGAAAGACTGCAGAGTTTTTTCCATGATGCCCCCATCATGTACTTCACGCTGAACGGGGAAGGAACGGTTCTGTCGGTCAATCGGTCCGGAGCCGAGCAACTCGGCTACGCCATGTCGGAGCTCGTCGGTCGGTCGGCGCTTGACATGTTCCTTGTTGAGGATCAGGAACACGTCAAGGTGCAGATGACGGCTTGTCTGGCCAATCCAGGGGTGGTGCGCGAGTGGGAACTGCGCAAGGTTCGAAAAGACGGCCACATCATCCAGGTGCACGAGCGTGCGCGCGCCGTACCGGGAAGCGACGGCCGGCCGGTGATGCTTGTGGTATGTCAGGACATCACCGAGCGCCTACTGCACGAAAAGGCGCTCCAGGAGGTGTACCAACAACTCGAACAGCGCGTTCTAGAACGGACGAGCGAATTACTTGGGGCGAATGAGGCCCTTCAACAGACGACCACTCACTTGCAGACCCTCATAGAGGAATCGCCGTTCGCCATTATCGAACTTGATGAGGCGGGCAAAGTCGTCAGCTGGAACACCGCCGCGACACGCATCTTTGGATGGACCGAACAGGAGGTGGTCGGCCAGGAACTCCCCTATGTGCCTTACAATGTGAAGGAGCAGGAGCGATCCGCCCAGCTCTGGGAATCGATCATGCAGGGCATCCCTTTCAGAAACGTCGAGCTGCGTCGGCAAAGGAAGGATGGCTTACTGGTGGAGGTGAGTTTCTGGGTGGTGCCTCGCCGAAATGCCACCGGACGGGTAACCGGTGCGTTGGGATTTTGCATCGACATCACTCAGCAAAAGCGGTTGGAGGAGCAGTTCCGGCAGGCTCAGAAGATGGAAGCAATCGGTCGTCTGGGGGGGGGAGTGGCCCACGATTTCAACAACCTCTTGACCGTGATCAACGGCTGCAGCGCGTTGCTCCTCGATCAGGTGCGTCGTGAAGACCCGATGCATGTGCTGCTCGATGAAATATCCAAGGCGGGGGAACGAGCCGCGGATTTGACAAGACAACTCCTCGCGTTCAGCCGGCAACAGGTGCTCAAGCTGCAGCGCGTCAATCTGAACGATTCGCTCAAGGCGATCGTCTCGATGCTCAAGAGGCTCATGGGAGAAGACATTGAGGTGGTCGTCGAACTCAACCCTGATCTGTGGCCGATTCATGTCGACAAGGGGCAGATCGACCAGGTGGTGATGAACCTGGCGGTGAATGCGAGAGATGCGATGCCTGACGGGGGCAAGTTGACAATCTCGACGGCCAATTTCGTGTTACGTCCGTTGACGTCCGTCTCCAATCCGCTGTTTGCACCCGGCGACTATGTCCAGCTAACCGTCCGCGACACCGGCTGTGGCATGGACCAAGAGGTACGTTCCCACCTCTTTGAGCCGTTCTTCACCAACAAGGAAGAAGGCAAAGGCACGGGGCTCGGGCTCGCGACGGTCTATGGGATCGTCAAGCAAAGCAACGGAGCCATCTTTGTCAACAGCACGCCGGGCGAGGGTGCGACGTTCGATCTCTACTTTCCTCGCTTCATCGAACAAGATACGGCCGTGGCCGCTTCCGTGTCTTCCCAGCCGATGCGGGGGGATGAGCGAGTGTTGCTTGTAGAAGACCAGAAATCGGTCCGAGATCTCGTCTGCATTGCGCTTGAGGGGTATGGATATCAAGTGGTCAAAGCCGCCAACGGAGAAGAGGCCCTCCGGCTGGCCGCCGCCATGCCCAAGCCGGTCAACGTCTTGGTAACGGATGTGGTCATGCCTCGACTCACGGGGCCAGTGGTCGCCGAACGGCTGCGCGACCGGTGGCCGGGCCTCAAGGTACTTTTCATGTCGGGTTATACGGAACGGGTCAAACCGGTATTCCTCAATTTGCCGGGAACGTTGTTCATCCAGAAACCGTTTTTACCGACCGAATTGGCCGCGCAGTTGCGCCGGCTGCTTGACGAGCCATCTTAATTCGTCGCGCGTCTTCGTGCAGCGTGACGCGCAGGACGGAAAGAGAGTGTCTCTCGCCGTTGTTTGCGAGATACGATCTTCCAGGGCATTTCGCAACGGCCCGTCATGAATCATGCGACTCGACTTGTTGCCCGAAGCCGGCCAGTGCTATCCGGCCAGTACTATGATGTGCTTCCACAAAGTGCGACCAGCCGATGACCGCGCGTGCAAGGGGAATCATGAAACAGACCAACGATAAGCGAGGCTCTTCCGGCGGCGATGAATTCGGCCGCAATCCGCAATTCCTGAAGTTTCCTTCGAGGGCTCCTGCAACAGCTGTCGCGCTGTTCCGTCGAGTAAGTCTGGCAAGCCCTCCGGTTATATTACCCAACCCTTGAAGTATCGACAGAGAGCCATTGAACCTGATACCCTTTCCCTCCATGGCTCGGAAAACTGCACCGTCTCGCTCTCCCCGCGCTGCTCGTGCGCCCCACCCGTCTCCTCAACCGAGCCTGCCCGCCGATCGGGCGGCGGCGTTGGAGATCTACGACACGACTCTGCGCGACGGCGCGCAGGCGGAGGATGTCAGTTTCTCTGTCGAGGATAAGGTCCGTATCGCGCAGAAGTTGGATGAACTGGGAGTCCATTTCATCGAGGGCGGCTGGCCAGGGGCC
>JAOUEB010000276.1 GCA_029858925.1 Nitrospira sp. | reverse complement strand
GCCGTCGGTCCAACGAACAATACAGTCATCGCGGAGACTGCTGCAATCAGCACCCACCGATTCTTTCGGTTATCCATATTCAGTAGCATGCCGCCTCCTAACTCGTATGATTCATGGCAGTTGGCTGAGAAACATGTTCCATGGAGCATGTTTCGGGTTTCTGGTTTCGAGTTTCGGGTTATCGGAGCGGGCTTTGAGCAGCACGAAACCAGAAACTAGAAACTCGCAACTCTTTTCACAGCACAGCAGATCGGTTGCTTCTCGGATCGTAGAGACGGATGATTGTAGCAGAAGTGCTTGTGAATCTTACAGACTACCGCGGAGGTTTCCGTGGTGTCGGCATCTTTGTCTGTGAAGCGGTAGGTCCCTTGGTCCCTTTGCGTGAGCGTACCGTGATACGCCTGGGGCGAGTGGTTTCCGGCGCTATCGAGATTCCGAGATCCTCCACCATCGCGCGTAGCGGCTCCGCCACTGACCAGGCTTGGGCCGGACATCCACGTGGATGATGCGGCTCGTCCCCGTCGAAAATTTCTGAAATCTGCCCCAAGCAGGCGTCCGATAGGTGCCTCTCCAGCCCATTGAGAAACGCTCTGGCTTGGGTCTTCGCCTTGACGTTCTTTCCAAATACAGTGAACCACGCAGTCAGAAACGGGCCGAGCAAAAACGGCCAGACCGTCCCTTGATGGTAGGCGCCATCCCGCTCGACCACTCCTCCTTCATAGCGCGGCCGATACCGATGGTCTGTTGGCGAAAGTGTCCGCACCCCCACTGGTGTGAGGAGCTGATCTTGGACGACTCGAATGATGCCGGCGGCCTGCTGCTTAGTCACCAGATCGTCGCAGAGGGAGAGGGCATAGAGTTGATTGGGGCGGATCGACGCATCGCTGCCGTCAGGACCATCGATCACATCGTAGAGATAGCCTCCCGCTTCGTGCCAAAACTTGGCACGAAAGGACTGAACAGCCAATGCCCGGTCTCTCCGACAACGCGCGGCATAGGCCGAGTCACCGAATTTCGTAGCGAGATCTGCCCCAACCTCCAACGACCGCACCCACAAGGCCTGAATTTCAACCGGTTTTCCATAGCGCGGCGTCACGACCCAATCCCCCACCTTCGCATCCATCCATGTCAGTTGTGCGCCTGGCACACCGCCAGCAATGAGCCCGTCTCCATCCATGCGGATGTTGTACCGGGTACCTCGCCGATAGCCATCGATAATCTGTTGGACGGCCGGCCAGGCTGTGGCGCGGACGCGAGCCTCGTCGGTGCTGTAGGTGAGATAGCGGCCGATGGCGTGAATGAACCAGAGTGAGGCATCGATGGTGTTGTACTCAGGCTGCTCACCGGCATCAGGAAACCGATTTGGGACCATGCCTTCCGAGACGTGGGCCGAAAACGACTCGATGATGCGCCATGCTGTTTCGTGCCGCCCGGTGACGAGGCAAAGGCCCGGCAGGGCAATGAATGTATCCCGGCCCCAATCGGTGAACCAAGGATAGCCGGCAATCACCGTCTGCCCTGCGCCTCGCTCAGACAGATACGCCTCGGCAGCCCGCTGAAGTGCGCTGGCCAAGGGGTCGGCAGCCTGCTTGGTCCGATCGAACGGCGCGCGTCTTGTAATCTCACGCTTAGCAAGCGCATCGATATCGAGCCGATCCACCGCTTCACTCGTCAATGCCAGGGTGTGATCTTCTCCGGGCTTTAGTTCGAACCGAAACTCACCAGGCGTCCACCAATCTTCTTCGCCATCGAGTCCCCGGTGGCGTTCGGCGGGAAACTGTATCAGCCGATACCAATCCGGTTCGTGGCGGTACTCCCCTGAGTGAACAGCCCGCACAGCCGGCACATCGGGGTATGGCTGCCACACCACCCTGGCCGGCCCGATTGACGTATCCGTCGAGAGGGTTCCATTTTCGTGATGAGTCGCATGATAATTGCGCCCACTGAGCATTGGCCGGACACGGAGGATCGTGGAGATCGGCTTCGCGCCGATCGCCTTCCATCGCACGACGACGAGATCTCGACCAGGCACGCAGAAGATTTCACGTTGAATGGCAGCCCCGCCGCAGTCGAAGACCCATGTCGGCCAAGGCGTCGAAGAAAATCCAGTGCAATGGACATATCCGGCGGGATGCACGGCGCCAGGATAAAGATTCGTCGAAAGAGGGATTGAACGGCCGTCGAGATCAATCCATTCTTCCAGATGATTCACCAAGACAAGCCGATCGGCCGGCGGCTTCCGCGCGATCAACAACAACGCATGGTACCGCCGCGTATTGGCGCCGGCCACCGTACCGGATGCAAAGCCTCCCCGGCCGTTTGTTTCAAGCCATTCCAGACTCAGGGCCCGATCGAGATTTTGGCAATCCTGTTCGCTGATGAACATTTTCTGCATCTCGCATCTCGCATCTCGTATCTCTTCGCTTGCGAGATACGCTTCACGAATGACGCTTCACGTCTTTACTCGCCGGACTGCTGAATCAACTTCGCCACCAATCCCGTCCATCCCGTCTGGTGGCTCGCGCCGATGCCGGCCCCGTTGTCGCCATGAAAGTATTCATAAAATGGAATCGCATCGCGCCAGCGCGGGTCATCGTGAAACTTCGCAGCGCCGCCGAACACAGGGCGGCGGCCCTTGTCGTCGCGGAGGAAAATATGGGTGAGCCGGCGCGAGAGCTCCGCCGCCACTATATTTAAGGGAATCGACCGGCCGGAGCCGGTCGGATACTCGACTCTGTACTCATCGCCCAGAAAGTAATGGAACTTTTGGAGCGATTCGATGAGCAGATAATTGACTGGAAACCAGACCGGTCCACGCCAGTTTGAATTGCCGCCGAAGAATCCTGTGTTCGATTCCGCCGGCTCATAATCCACGCGATACTCCATTCCCATGGCCGAGAACAAGTAGGGATGGTCCTTGTGATAGCGCGACAAGGCGCGGACGCCGTAGGGAGAGAGGAACTCTTTCTCGTCCAACATGTATCGCAGAACTGACTTCAGCCGTACCCGGTTGACCAAGGAAAGGAATCGGCGAACCTCTCCGTCCCGCGATTGCGTGTCCACATGGGCGCTGAAATCAGGCCTGTTTTCAATGAACCACTGCATCCGGTGCTTAAATCGAGGCAGCCGGTCGATGAGTTCAGAGTCCAACGTCTCGACGGCAAACAGCGGGATCAATCCGACAAGCGACCGTACTTTGAGCGGAACCGTCTTTCCGTCTGGCAAATGCAGAACATCGTAGAAAAACCCGTCTTCCCGGTTCCACAGCTCGATCTTCTCGCCGCCAATGTTGTTCATGGCCCGGCAGATATAGACGAAGTGCTCAAAGAACTTGCTGGCGACATCTTCATACGCGCGATTCTCACGGGCCAACTCCAGCGCGATC
>JAOUEB010000275.1 GCA_029858925.1 Nitrospira sp. | reverse complement strand
CCATTTTTGCCCCCGTTTGCCCCATCCCTTTTTATTACGCCACTTCGGAGTAGTCTCTGTCTTCTTCACGTGCATCGCTTTCGAACCGCTCTCGAAGGAGTTCGCTTCCGGCCCGGTCCCGATAGACCAACTCGTCCCGGTCGAGATCGTATTCGGGAATGTCGGCGCTCTCCATATCTATCTGAACATGTCGTAGTCGTAGATAGAATGATGGTGGCCGATGTAGCGGAGTTCGACATGGTCGGGGCCGAGAAATTTGAAGATGATGCGGTACGCTCGATTCACTCGAAAACTCCACACCTCGTGTTGTTTGGGATGCAGCTTCTCGGTATGGAGGGAAGGATGAAACGGGTTCTCTCGAAAGAGATCGGTCTTGGTGGCGGCTGTTCGTTGAATCGGCTTGGGAAGTTTCTTGAACAGTTTCTCGAAAGTCGCGGTCGTCGAGAGCTCGATCATGACCGGTTAGTCGATCAGCTCCCGTAACGATTTCCGTTTGGTCGTCCGTCCTGCACGATGATCTTTTTCGGACGTATCCAACGCCTCCAGAAATTCTCGGCGGTACAGACCTATTGAATCGCAAAAGGATTCAAAGTTCTCCTTGGAAATCTTGAACTGAAAGCTGTCTTTCGTTCGTTTCACAACTTTTGCAGCCAGTGCCATAACTCACCCTTCTTGCCTGCCGATTTTACAGTCTTCGGAGAAAAGAGACAATCTTAAACACATCGAGGGATTGATGAATGGGATGAGTACGGCGCCATTCTGTTTTCTGATACTGTGCCCCGCCTACTGAATCGGTTTGGGTATCAGGACCAGGCTACTTTCCCCGATCGATCCACTCCGCAGCGCCGTTCTCCCCGTCCCCTTTATTACGCCACTTCGGCGTAGGCTCCGGCTTCTTCAGGTGTATTCATCTCGAACCGCTCTCGAAGGAGCTCGGTTCCGGCTCGGTTCCGATAGACCAACTCGTCCCGGTCGAGATCGTATTCGGGAATGTCGGCGCTCTCCCATCGCTGTTGGAAGTAGTGGGTATAGAGCGTGTACAGGCCGTGTTCTTGGCGGTTGTGCCGCAGGACATACTCCGGCAGGGTCTGGACGTCCAGATCGGCATGGTAATGCTGGAGCCAGAGATAATCGCCGAGGATGACCATTTTGACCAAGGGCTGGTCCGCATAGAGTTTGAGTCTGACGGCTTTGCCCATGGCTTTGAGCCGCTTGAGCAAAGCGATGCTTTGCCGGACTTCTTCCCGGAAGGCGGCAAGGCTATGCTCGGGATGGTTCATGGCCTCGATGCGCGCGCTGGCGTCTGGACTGTAGGGATTCACCAGGAGGATGTTCGCGCCGAGGCATTTATCGAGGACGGACGACAGGTCGCCGACTTGATCGACGAAGGTGCTGTACCCGCTCGATCCGATCACCATGATCGTGCGGCCGGTGCCCTGTTCTTCTTTGAGCTGTTTGATGCGCCGCTGCGCGGTCTTCGTGCGCCGAGGGAAAAATGAGACGAGGCCGGCGCCGGTGGCCGCGGCGGCGAGGGTCCGGTCGCGCTGGCTGCGATGGATGTAGCTGAAGCCGGCGATCAGCAGCACGGCGACGATTATTTCGACGGCGATGAGCGAGAGCTTGTCGTGCTCCATGCGGGACCAGAACGCCAGGAACTGCTTGGCGCCCGACGGGAGGAGAAGCGCGATTACCGCGCTCAAGGCGACGATGACGCTGTGATAGAAGCTTCCCGCGGCGGCGCGGAGAAGGGAATGAACGGTTGACGAAAATTCATAAAACAAGGATGCACCTCTTGAGAAGTTGAACGAGAAACCACACGACTCTGTCGGGCTGTCATGCGAGCGATGGCCGTGAGACCGTCGGGGTGTGCTCAGCAGATGCAGAACGATGGCGTGGGACACAAAAAAAATCGCGTCAGACTCGGTGTTTCCCGGAGGACTGCCGCCTCCGAACCGGAAGGTCTTACGCGATCGATCGTCACCCTAGCATGGCTGGATGGATGACACAAGCGTTTCGGTTAACTTGCAGAGAAATGAAGAAGCATCGAATTTCGGTTTCAATCTATACCGCCGCCCACTTGAGTGAGCGGCGCACGGCGAACTGAGGTTCGAGTGAGCCACCAGACGATGGCTCCTCGAACCCCATCGTTTGAGACATCCTACCTTTAATGGCGCCGACGTGCCGAATGCGCACAAGCTGAAGGACCTGGAGTCCTACTGCAGGCTATTCCAAACCTTCTTGAACTCGCCGGCGATGAAGGCGTGGCCCAGGTTGGTCGGATGGAAATCGAAATCGAGAGGTGCGTTATAGCCCAGCCGCCGCTGGATTGTCACGAGTCCCTGCCGCCCTAGAGATGGCGTGTACAGATCCACAACCGCGACTCTGGACCCGGACGGCACGACGACATGTTGCAGCCAGAAACGGAGCCCCTGGTCGAATCCCCGTACCGCCGCATCGAGCAACTGAAAGAACTGAGGCACTGGGTGCGGGAGGCTGTAATAGTTCGATACCAGGATCGTGACGTTCCGTAGCGCGCGGCATCGCTGTCCCGTCACGGGGTCTAGAACGGGCGCGGCCCCGAGATTGGGACTCAGGACGCCGTTGTTATTGAGCAGCAAGTCGATTGCCTGAGCCACGCGTTGGGTAATGTCGGCAAGATCGCCACTGTCCCTGAAAAAGTCATTCGCCCCTGCGGTGATGGTGACAACGGTCGGCCGCTGCTCTGGCTCGGCACAGAGCACTTGCGCCACCTGGTGATCGCGCAGATCCCAGCTTCTTCCGCCGCGAACCCCTATGTTGGCGAAGTCCATTTCCTGCTTCTTGCCGAATACGCCTTCGTCGTACAGCCGATACACGTACCCGTTCGTAACGGGCATCGCGCCTTCACCGGCGGCGACGCTGTCACCCATACCGACGTAATAGCTGTGCTTTGTAAAATTGACCTGCGCGAAGGCAAGCGCCGGAACCAGGAGGAGCGCGAGGAACGACAGTGTGAATGTGAGCCTAGGTTTCATGGTAACTCTCCTTGTGTTGGCGTAATAGACTCTCACTGCAACGACACCATGACAATTTCATGTGCTCGGGTTAGAGGATTGCGCACTACACAGGCGCTGTTGCCATAGGTACCTCTTCAAAGAGCGGAAGAGCAAAGACCAGGCCTTTTTCAAAGAAAACCGGGCCCAGTGAAATCCTTGAAAAACAAGGTGGTCGTCGTGCATGTGATCGGCGGACAGAATTCTGGCGGGCTGCATTGTGGCGTTGCACCCCATTCTGAAACTTGGGCGTGAGATACATCGCTGCAACTGCTCAGCTCAATAGGATGTCTATTTCGCTAGACGGTCGCCCCCGTGTGGAGTTGAGCCATGGAATGGCATGTTGCGGGAGGTGGCACCTAC
>JAOUEB010000274.1 GCA_029858925.1 Nitrospira sp. | reverse complement strand
TCCCCCGCAATCTCAATGGCTGCTCGTAGTGGACTGGCATATCAGCCTGTATCTCGTGAAGCGTATCTCGTATCTCGCAAACAAGGGCGAGATGCAATTTCTTTCCGTCCTGCGCTTCACGCTTCACGAAATACGTTTCACGTTTCACGACATATGCGCTACAGCGTCTTCACACGATAGGTCAGCATGCGCGGCTGCGTGTACTCGTGAACAATCTGCTTTGCCTCGTCCCGCTCTTTGTCGCTCTTCAATGTCGCAAGATAGTTGTTCATCAACGCCGGCTCGGGAGTCGGGATCAGCGCATAGGTGAGTACCGCTTCCACCGTCGCCGCCGTCCCAGCCGGCAGCGCCAAGGCAAAGGGAACTTTCCTGGTATGCCCCCCCTTGATGAACGGATCGGGGATCGGGCCACGGAGAAGTTTCTCGTACGGCAACCCGAATCGCTTCGTCTCTTCGGCCAGAACCTTGCCGGCGGCGTCCTTCGCGGCGATCGTCAAGAAAAACTGCTTCAGCACCGGATCGCCGTCGGGGAAACTGTGCGGGAGACTCCCGATCTTGACGAGCACGGTTCCCTGAACAGCGCCGCCCGTTTGTTTCACCTCGATATCGAGGCGTGGCGCCCATTCGGCCTGAAGGTTGCGATTTCTCAACATCGTGCCGGCGCCGACCACGCCGCGAAACCAATGGCGGCCGATGGCTCTGGTCATAGCGCCGCGACGCGATGTCGAGCTGCCGGTCGACGGCTCCATATGGCAATCCTGACAGATCGTGCCCTGGAGAATTTCCCCCGGCAGGTCTTTCCGCGTCACGTCTTTCACTTTGTCGAAATGGCACGAGGCGCAAAAGGATGCCTCGCGGAACAGGTTCGCCCGCTTGGCTTGGTGCACCAGATTTTCTTCCGGGTCGGCGTACGGTCCGTAGAGAACAGCCCCCGGCTGTACTTTGAACGTAGGCGGAGCAACCGGCGTACCTTCCACCTCGTGAATCAAATGGCAGGAGGCACAGCCGATTCCCTCGAACTGAGGCTTGCCTGCCAGGATCTGCTCCATCATCTTCCCGGCATGCTGCGGGAAGACGGTCGTGGCCGGCGCATGACACGACAGACAGCGGCGCTGTTCCTCCGAGGTCGGATTCGTCTGCGCCCAAAGGCCCAGCACCGTCCGGAAGACCGGCGATTCCAACGAGGTGCCGTGCAACAGAGCCGCATCGACCCGTCCGAACATTTTCAAGTCAGGCGTTTGCTCCCTGGTGCCCTTCCACTCCTCGTAGTGGCGCTCATGGCACTGCTTGCAATCCTCGGAACGGATAAAGACCTGTTCGATTTCACCCACCCAATCAGGCCGTACCTGCCCCTCCGACTGTTGAGCGATCGCCTGTCCCTGATACAGGCCGCTCAGACTGACGAGCAAAAGGAGACAGATTGCTGTGATGCTCCATCCCAACCGCACTCGACCGCCGTGTCCGTTCGTCTTACCCTTCACGCCTCACTCCTCACGCCTCACTCTTCACTTCTTACCCCTTACGCCTCACCCCTTACCCCTCACCAGTCTTCATTAGTCCCGCTTGCAGCCGACAAAATGGAAATTGACGCCCCATGAGACCGGATCGCCGGGGTTCGCCGGTTCGTACGTGCCGACAGTGAAGTTACATTCCTTCATGGCCTTCTTGATGGCCGACCCGAAATCCGCCATGGTGCGGATTTCACGCTTGTCGATTTCCTTGATGACCGAACGGACCTTGATGCCCGCATAGTCCGCCCGTGAATTACCGATCACCTCGAACACGGCGACACCCTGCGGACGCTCAAGCTTCAGTTCTTTCTGAATGTCTTCGTCCACAGCTCCGACGACGATCCCGAATTCCTCACCGAGCCTGGCCGCTTCTTCCTCCGTCATCCCATCAGACTGCGCCGCAGCCTGGATGCCCCCAACAGCGGCGAAGAGGAACAGGCCCAAGAACACCATGCCCAACACTGTTCTTCTGCTCACCAAGGCTTCTCCTACAACTGTTCAGTCGTGCGCGCCGAGACATGGCCGATATATCGTTCGTATCTCGTGAAGCGTATCTCGTATCTCGCAAACAAGAATGGATCCGAACACATTCTTTCCATCCTGCGCTTCAGGCTTCACGCGATACGCTTCACCTTGTCAATAATAGGAGCTATAGCTTTGCAACCGGATCGATCGCCAACTGGAACCACGGCGCCACCGCCTTCTGCCCATTGCGCTCTTTACTCTCCCCGTTCCAGACGGCGAAGGAGACGGTCTGCACACGGCCGGGAATCAGTATCGCTTCGTTCTCTTGTTCCTCGCTCACGAGGGGGCGCTGCATCACGACATGCCACACCCCGTCTTTCCACAGCGCCTTCCCTTGCACACGGCCCTGCTTCTCTTTTGTCGTCAGCGTGCTGAAACCGCCGCCGATCAAATCTTCCACCGACGAGGTCCGGCGTGGAATCACTTCGAACGTCCGCACCCCGCCCTCTTTCTTCTCGAACGTTCGCGCCGCCCGACGGTCGATGTCGCTTTGCCAATCCGCTTTCCAATGCCAGATATTGATGTAGTGGTCCAACTGTCCCATGCAAAAAAATGCCGGCGCATCGCCAAGGGGCAGGCCGATGGCCACCCCGTCCCGGAACGTGCCCGGCGTCAGCCGATCGTTCTTGGTATTGTCCTGCCATTGGAGGAGAAACGCGATGTCGTTCCCATTATGGAGCGACCGCACCACCAGCGCCCGGGCCGAGGGCTCCGGCCAGACCGGACGTGTAATGACCTGGCCGCTCAATGGAATCGTCATCGGCGGGATGTCGCTCCACGCCGCGTCGTCGGGCGCCTGGGGAAGCTCTCCCTCGACCAGATACGATCGGATCGTGAGCCCTTCTGAGCTGACAAGAGGAATCCCGAATCCGCCGAGGACGCTGGCCGCGAGAGAAAGACCGGACAGGCACGTGAGCAGGAAGACACGAGACCGGAAGACGTTTATCATTCGCACCACGCAGGAGTTGAGGAAACCGGCAAGTCGAAACGCGCAACTCGAAACCCGGAACTCTGGAGTCACATAGACTGCGGGAGCTTCAGCCGGCGTATTTTGTTTTCTCCGCGCTCGCAGATATAGAGATGCCCTTGCGAGTCCAGCGTCAGACCGACCGGGGCGTTCACAACCGCCTCGATCCCCAGCAGACCGTCGCCATGCTTGACCGTGCCGGCAGACTCTTTGGCGACAAATCGCGCCGCGCCGCAGCCGCCCATATGCTTGTCTTCGTAGCCGCTGTCGCCGTTGCCCGCCACGGTCGTGATGACGCCGGTGACGGCATCCACTTTGCGCACCCGATGGTTCATCGTGTCGGAGACATAGAGATTATCTTCGCGGTCGAAGACGACGGCTTCCGGCGCATGCAACATGGCCC
>JAOUEB010000273.1 GCA_029858925.1 Nitrospira sp. | reverse complement strand
GCGCGCGATCCTATCGGTGTCCACCAAGTCACTCTTGTTGATGACGACCAGGCTCATACGGCGGCTTGGTAATGAGACGGGCCGGTTCAGGTCCTGTTCATTGAAGTCAGCCGCATCCAGGACATGCAAGACCAGATCGCCCTGCTCCATAGCCGATTTGGCCCGCTTAATTCCTTCCTGCTCCACGACATCGACGGTCTCTCGTAGACCTGCTGTGTCTACCAGCGTAATCATGAGACCATCCCACACCACGGACTCTTCGATTACATCCCGCGTGGTGCCAGGGATGTCCGTCACGATCGCCCGGTCAGTGCGCAGCAGACTATTGAGCAGGCTGGATTTTCCAACATTCGGCCGGCCGGCGATGACCACGCGCGCTCCATCCCGTAGCCTGATCCCTCGCTCTGATGTCTCAAGCATGGCCCGAATCTTATGCCCAGTCTCCTCCAACGTGGAGAGCAGATCTTCTCGTCCAATAAAGGTGATATCTTCTTCAGCGAAATCGATACCGGCCTCAACCTGCGCCAACAGGCCAATGAAACGAGTCCGCATCCGCTCGACCTGCTGTCCTAACTCACCCCTGAGGTGCCGCTGCGCGATTTTGAGCGCCGCTTCAGACTTGGCCCTAATCGTGTCGAGCACCGCCTCAGATTGAGACAAATCCAGCCGCCCATTCAGAAAGGCACGCTTGGTAAATTCTCCTGGTTCGGCCAAGCGGGCGCCGGCTGCCAGGCAGGCTTCGCACACCAAGTGGAGGACTATATTACTCGCGTGACAATGAATCTCGACCACGTCCTCGGCGGTGAATGAACGGGGCCCTTTCATGAAGACGACCAGGGCTTCATCGATGACGTCACTATCTGGTCGAGCCTCATACTGGGCAGGAGGAGCAGCGCTTTCTTGCGACGGATCGGGTGGAAGAATATCAGCGAGATGGAGCGTATGGGAGGGAGCGGTTCTCAGCAGCCGCCTGGATCGTAACCGAACAATCTTCTCGGAAACGGCAAGCGCATGGGGACCACTGATGCGAACGATACCGATTCCGCCTTCGCCAGCCGGAGTCGCAACGGCACAAATCGTGTCCTCAAGGACTCCATTCATAGGTTCGAAGACGCGCACGCCTCTTTCCTGCCAGAGCCGGTTGGGAAACGCCGATATCACAAAAGATAAGCGGTGTCACTTCTTACCGGCTTGGACCGCCACCACCGGGACTGGGGGACGGTGTTTGAAAATGAACCGATCTGTGACGAGTTGTTGCCCGATTGTCAGCGTATTATTGGTCAACCAATACAGCACTAGCCCGGCGGGAAAGTTGATAAAGAGAAATGTCATAAGCACTGGCAACAGCAGCATCATCTTCGCCTGCGCCGGATCCATCGTCGTGGGGGTAATTTTTTGCTGAATCATCATCGTCGCGCCCATGATGACCGGCAGGACATAGTAGGGATCCTGGAGGGAAAGGTCGGTGATCCACAACCACAAGGGCGCTTGGCGAAGATCGATCGCCACGTTCAGGATATTGAACAGCGCGATAAAGACCGGCATTTGCAGCACCATCGGTAGGCATCCACCCACCGGGTTGACCTTGTGATCCCGATAGACCTTGATGAGTTCTTTGTTCAAGCGTTCGCGGTCTTCTTTAAACTTCTCCTGAACCTCCTGGACCTTCGGTTGAATCCCCGCCATCTGTTTCATGGACTTGTAGCTCTTGTACTGGAGGGGCACGAAGAGCAGTTTGATGGCGATGGTCAACAGAATGATCGTCGCGCCATAGTTGCCTGTGTATTCGTTGATCCAGCGCAACACATAAAAAATCGGCTTGGCGATTCCTTTGACAATGTCCCAACTTCCATAAATAAACCATCCGAAATCGATGGTATCCTCAAGGCCAATTTGGAGAGCTTGCAGCGTGTCATATTCCTTGGGGCCGGCATAGAGCTGAAACTCTATTGGAGCTTCTGGCGAAGTGATGGGGATTCGGACACCCGTCGAAGCCAGCTTCTCGCCCTCCTTTCTTACAAAAACGGTCGCGCCCTCCTTTGGGATCAGCACGGACAGGAAATGCTTGCCTTGGAGGCCGGCCCAGTGCACCGCTCCCTTGTGCTCCGCCTCTGAATCCGGCAGGTCCACAATTTTCTTGCCATCGACCTGCGACACAGGACCGATCGATCCAATAAAGCCATCCCCCCATTCATCAATGCCGAAATTCGTGCCCAATCCAATCTGCATGGGGCCAGCGAGGCCGCTGTACTTGAGAGCGACGTCCACCAGGTAGCTGTCAGCATGAAAGGTCAGCTGCTTTTCCATGAGGACACCCGCTGACGGGTTCTCATAAGTGAACGTCAGGTGCCCGGTGGGGTTCGCTTGGTCCAAAGTCGTGAAATCTTTTTTAATCCGATAGTTCCCGCCACCGACTTCCTTTGTAAGGCCGGAATCGTCCAGCCCGATCGACAGCGGGCCGGCAAATTTCCCTTCTTGCCTGACCAGCTGAACAGACGGGCTATTGGCATCTGTACTGGTGCGATAGCGCTTGAGTTCCCAACTTGTCAGCACTGCTCCCCGAGAGGAGAACTTTGCACGATAGAGATTCGTGTCCACTTCGACCGTTTCCCCTACAGTATTCACAGGTTCGTGAGGGAGCACTTTCTCCGCGTCGCCCTGTTCCGAGACGGTCTGTCCAGGTAGGGGCTTCGACGGTGCGGATGCAGGGGGAAAATTTGAAGACAACGCCGTGGGGTCTGCTGCCGATGCAGGTTCTGAAATCTTGGGCGGCTCCGGGAGAAGGCCCAGTTCCTTGAGCGCGTACTCGTATCCGAAGATAATCACCAGGGAGAGCACAAGGAACACAATGATACGCTTGTCCATAATGAAAAATCTGTTTCCGTTAGAGTGTAGAAGCCGCTACTTGACCGGGTCTTCTCCCCCGGGATGGAAGGGATGACACTTCATCAAACGGACGATCGCGAGGCCGACACCCTGCACAGCGCCATACCGAGTCACGGCATCCAAAGCGTATCGAGAGCAGGACGGTTCAAACCGGCATGCCGGGCCGAGCAAAGGAGAAATCATGAATCGGTACCCATGAATGATCCACAGACACAGTTGCCGCATATTAATCTGACCTAGGCCGAATCAGATGAACTCGCCGCAATGACATCTCCAACATCCGCATCAAGTCCCCGTGCGCTTGGGCCAGCGCCTCACGCTTCGGGAATATCAGAAGGGCCTGGCCGGGAATCAGATCCTGGTGACACTGTCTTACCAATGCACGAAAGACGCGTTTCGCTCGATTCCTCCGGACCGCGTTGCCGAACCGCCTCCCGACAATAATTCCGACTCGGCTCGGAGCATCATTCATCCTGTACGTCAACAGATTGAACAAGGCCGTCGAAACCCGCCGCCCATGAC
>JAOUEB010000272.1 GCA_029858925.1 Nitrospira sp. | reverse complement strand
ATTCTCCCCACGGCCGCGCCACCATCGGCATTCTGATCTTCCAAGATCTGGCCGTGGTGCCCATGATGCTATTGACGCCAATCCTGACCAGCCCCAACGAGGGCGCGCTGACATCCATCCTATGGACCGTGGGCAAATCCGTAGTGGTCGTCGGCTGCATCGTGGCGGCAGCCTGGTACGCGGTGCCGAGGCTGCTCGAGCACATTGTCCGCAGCCGCAGCCGCGAACTCTTTTTGCTGACCATCATCGTCATGTGCCTCGGCATTGCATGGCTGACCGCGCTGGGAGGGCTGTCCCTCGCCTTGGGAGCCTTTATCGCCGGACTCGTGATTTCAGAGTCGGAATACAGTCATCAGGCCATTGCCGAAGTGTTGCCGTTTCGCGACAGCTTCAACAGCCTGTTCTTCGTCTCCATCGGCATCCTGATGGATTGGCGGATTCTGCTCCAGTATCCTGGAGTGGTCATCGGCTTATTGCTCGTCGTGTTGCTCGTGAAGTTCGTCTGCGGCGCCGGCGCCGTGCTGGCCGCATCGGTCCCCCCGCGCGCGGCGGTCATGACCGGCATCGCCCTGGCTCAGGTGGGTGAGTTCAGCTTTATCCTGGCCCAGGTGGGCCAGGGAACCGGCTTAGTCTCCGGAGCGCCCTATCAGATATTCCTGGCGGTCTCCGTCTGTTCCATGATCGTGACGCCGTTCCTTATGCAGGTATCGCCGCATCTCGCCCGGCAAGTCGAAGCCCTGCAGCGGCTCCGCCATTGGCTGCCCGGCCTGACGACGGCCCACGCGCTGGAGGCGGAAGGGCGGCATCTCCGAATCAAAGACCATGTGATTATCGTGGGGTATGGGTTGAACGGACGGAACCTGGCCCGCGTGCTCAGCGACACCGAAGTGCCGTACATCGCGTTGGATTTGGACGGTGATACGGTGCGCCGCGAAGCGCAGCACGGCTTGCCGCTCTACTACGGCGATGCAACAAATCCAACCGTGCTTCGGCATGTAAAAATCGACGATGCCAGAGTCCTGGTGATCGCGATCTCCGATCCGTTCATGGCCCGCCGAACCGTGCAGCTGGCGAGGAGCTTGAACCCGAAGATCCATATCGTGGTGCGGACACGTTATCTTCGCGAACTGGAGGAACTCCATCAGCTCGGGGCGGACGATGTCGTGCCGGAGGAGTTCGAAACGTCGATCGAAATCTTCGCGCTGGTTCTGCGGACCTACAACATGCCGCAGGACTTCGTGATGCAAAAAGCCGAGCAGGTCAGGCGGGAAGGCTATGCGCTGTTGCGACGCAGCGAGCTGCCAGAATTGGCGCATCATCTTCGCGGCGGCACGCTCAGCGATGTGGAAGTGGAGACCTGCCGTATCGAGGAGGATTCGCCGGCGTCCGGGAAGACCATCGATCAACTGGCCCTGCGGCCACGAACCGGCACCTCGATCATTGCGTGGACCAGAAGCGGCATCACAGAATCCAATCCTTCCGTGAACATCACGCTCCTCCCCGGCGATATCGTCGTCTTATTGGGAACACGCGATCAAATCCAGCGGGCGATGAGTCTGATCCTCTTCAGCGAAGCAGAACGATAACAGGCCCTCAGCTTCTCCATCGCAGCGTGACCCGCTCTTTGAGGGGGTGTTCCATCGGCTGTCCGGTCTGAACCGATGCCAGATGAGCGGCCTTCAGTTTGTAGTACCACTTGGCCGGCATATCAGCGTCACCGAGAAACATCGACGATGGCTTGTGGCGAAGCCCCACGGCGAGATGTTTCATGGCAACTTCATCCTGGCCCAGGAACATTTTGGTAAGCGTGCGGAAAACCAAATTGCCGAACGGAAGCCAGTGCAGCCCGCGCCAATAGGCGGAAAAATCGATGCGGCATTCCATGTCGGACATGGGCGTGGCCATCAACCGGTTAGCCATCCACACCCTCCCGCATTCCATGAGTTCGACACGCTGATTCGGGAGCAGAAAGTCGATCGTGGTGCTCAAAGGCCCTCCATAAACGCGCTCCAGCCAATGAAACGGACCGCTGTTCTTGGCCGGACGATGGGCCGTCATCCGAAATCCATTGGGAATCGGCTCGAAGGTCTTTGCCTTTTCATGCATACTCGCATCGCTACGCCACCAGGAATGGACATAGGGACCATGCACCGGATCGATGAGGCCGATGACACCGTCATCCGCCGTACATGTATAGATCAACGAAATGTGAAACGACTGCTTCGGCTCCGATGGCAGCGGCATGCGCGGAACCGGCGGCAAGGGGATTGCGCTTCCGCGGTCATCGGGAAGATACAGCCAGATCATGCCGTCGGCCTCTTCAGCCGGATAGCCGGCGATCCCGACTTTGTCCGGCTGAAGGGACGCCCCGTCCGGAAGAGCCGGAATACGGCGACAGCGACCCTGCATGTCGAATTGCCACCCATGATATGGACATTCGACTCGCTCGCCGTCGAATCGCCCAAACGACAGCGGCATACCGCGGTGCGGGCAAATATCCCGCATCGCCGCCAAGCGTCCTTCCCGGTCTCGACAGAGCACGATCGGGAGCCCCAGCATCTGCAGGGCTTTCATCGAGCCTGAGCGCAAGGTATCGCTCGGCACAGCCGGGTACCAGAAGCCCAAAAGCGGAGCGCTTCTGGCAGACACGATATCAGGCGTAAGTGGTATGTTCATTGGCAAGGAAGGAAGCCCTGGAAACAGGCTGCACCTAATAGTCGGCGACTATAACGACCGGATAAGGCAAGGTCAAGAGACGAACGCCTCTACGCGACAAGCCCTGTTTCTTGACACTCTCGAGAACCCCATACTATCCTGTCCATACGCTCGTACAATGTTGATCGTGCGTATGGGAAGCGAGGTCACGCCATGATTGCCACACAAATTGAACCGACAGCGACATTAGCGCAACTCCAGGCATCCAAGCCGGATCGAGTGACCATTGTTCTCCTCAGCGGAGATTTGGATCGGGCAATGGCTGCTTTCATCATCGCCACAGGCGCGGCCGCCATGGGGATGCAGGTGACCGTATTCTTTACCTTCTGGGGCTTGAATGCGATTCGCAAGAAGGGCGCGGCCAGCTCCGCGAAAGATTGGCTGCGCCGGATGTTTGGAGCGCTCAATAAAGGCGGCGCTGAGACGCTGCCGCTCTCGCGATTTCATTTCGGCGGATTGGGCACCGCGATGATGCAGAAGGTGATGAAACAGAATCGCATGCCGGGCGTCCCCGAGTTGATGCACACCGCGCTGGATCTCGGCGTACGGTTCATCGCCTGCACCACCACGATGGGCCTCATGGGGATTACCAAAGACACGTTGATCGACGGCATCGATCAGTACGCCGGGGTCACCACCTATCTGGCGGAAGCCAAGCACGGCAGCGTGAATTTATTCATTTAGACACAGGACTGAGGTG
>JAOUEB010000271.1 GCA_029858925.1 Nitrospira sp. | reverse complement strand
CATTCTAAAATCAGGTCTGTGGGCTGAATTAGAGCGGCGTCCGCCAACAGCCACCAGGGGGCTCGTGACGGATGTCGGCAATGACATCTTGTATGGGTTCTCAGTCGAACGAACGCTTGGATGGGTCGAGGAGGCGCTCGTTCGTCTGGGCGGCGTGACGAAAGACATTGTGCTCACAGACTTGCCTCTTGCCAGTATCCACCGTTTGTCGAACCTCAAATTTCTGGCATTCCGTTCGATCTTGGTGCCGTCCTGCCGGCTTTCCTTATCTCAAGTCATAGACAGGTCTGAACGCGTCAACGAAGGGCTAGAGAAGTTATCCGCTGCCCACGGCACGAAATTGGTGCGGCTCGATCCCGACTGGTACGGGTTCGATCCCATCCATGTGCGTCCGTCGCTCTGGTGGTCTGCCTGGCAACAGATCCTCGGGGTTCAGCCTCAGGCGAAACCTGATCGGGGATCGACGAGCGAGAGTGTGCAGCTGTACTTTCTGCGTCCCGAACGCCGCTGGATGTTTGGCGTTGAACAATTTACTCCGCAGTCTGGCGTTGCGCTTCGAGCAGGCGGGCAGGTGTGGCTGTACTGATGTACTTTCTTCGTCGCTCGTATCGCGTCCTTCGACTGTGCTCAGGACCGTGAGTTTGTCGATCGGTGAAGCGTGAACCACAGGATGGAAGGGGTGAACGAGACGGTGAAGATCGCAGTGAACATGCAAGAGACTTTTCACAGGTCGTGCATTGAGTTGTGGCCTGTCTGAGCAGTACTATGTCAGGCAGCATATCCGCGCAGAGCTCCAATTTCATGGCGCTATATCCGTGCCGACCGATTGTGATGTCTTCGAGAAGGTCTCTTTAATGCTCGATGAAGTATGGTGTGTGCACTGACGCTTTGGCTATAGGAGGATGCATTGGCCGATACTACGTTTCACTCTTCCGCCTTGGTAAAAAGAGCGATTACGGGTCTTATTTTTGGAGCCATAGCTGGGACGATCGAGCTATGGTTTTTCAAACATGACCTCGTGCATTTCTTGGCGGCAGTTGTCGCCGGACCTCTGTACATGGTGTCATTGGCTGTGTTTGTCGATCGACTCCGGCCTTCAGGAGGTAAGGTGCTGCTCGGATCAGTGTTGGGTGTGTTTGTCGCTATCGTCTGGTGGGCAATCGCAGTTCAGGCCACGGACCAGTTCGTGCTCGCTGCTGTCGCCGGCGGCTGTTTTGGAGCGGCCTATGTTTGGTCGGAATCGCGGAAGAAGACGTGATTGGTTGAGCCAGCGCAAGAGCCGCGCTTCGTTATTCGTACCTCGTGAAGCGTATCTCGCCTTTCGACTCTGCTCAGGACGGTGCGCCTGTCGAACCGTATCTCGCAAACAAAGATGCGACCGATTGTCTTTCCGCCCTGCGCGTCACGCTTCACGAGATACGCTTCACGGACATGCGTGTCAGCGAATGACTTGAATCGCCCGCCAGCGTTCCGATTGATAGCGCCACAGTAGGAGTGCCATCCGTACCGTCCAGTCGGCGATCATTGCCGCCCACACGTAATAAACCGAGAGGTGCAGCCAGAGGACGACGAGAAGCGCCATCGGCACGCGTACGCCCCACATGCCGACTGTGGTGGCGCCCATGATGAAGCGGGTGTCGCCTGCGCCTCGTAATGAGCCGGCCACGACCATCGTGATGGCCAGGGGAATTTGCAGGAGCGCCACGATCTTCAGAAATACGGTGCCGAGTTCGATGACGACTTCGTCGGTGGTAAATGCGCGCAGCAGCAGGTACGGGAAAAAGAAAAAGACGATGCCCATGCAGGCCATGATCGTAATTGCGAGCCGATTGGCCTCCCAGTTTTCCAGCTTCGCGCGGGTGTATTTCCCGGCGCCGATACTTTGCCCCACCATCGTGGCCGCGGCAATGGCGAATCCATAGCCTGGCAGGAAGGACAGTGACTCGATGGACAGCCCGACTTGGTGGGCGGCATAGGAAACCGTGCCATACAGGAGGACGAGTTTCGTATAGATCACGATCCCGGCCTGCTGCACGATCCGTTCACCGGACACAGAAGCGCCGACGTCCCAGATCGATCGAATCAAGTCGAGGCGTAGCGCCTGGGACGGTTTCAAGATTGGACGGCACTGCCATAGGAGATAGGCGACCCCGATGGCTTCGGCAAGGCCGACGGCAACGGCTGCGCCCTTGATCCCTATGGCAGGGAGTCCCCATCGTCCATAGATCAGTGGGTAGGCGATGAGGATGTGCAGCAGGTTGACGACGATCATGGCATACATCGGCGTCCGCGTGTCGCCGGTGCCTTGGAGCGTTGCTGACAAGACTTGGATGAGTACGGTAAAGGGAATGACTAGAAAAATGATTGTCGAATAGGGGAGAGACAGTTCGATGACCGCCGGTTCCGCGCCTAGTTGCTGCATGGCAGTGTGATTGATGGCCATTCCGAGCCCAGCCAACAGCAAGGAAACAGCGACTGAGAGCCATAGGAAATGGCGCGCGGCTTCCCCCGCATCTTGATGCCGGCGGGCGCCCCACAGTTGGGCGATGATCACATTGGCGCCGACGGACAGGCCGGAGACCAATGTCGTTGCGATAAAGGCCAGGAGCTGTCCCAGCCCGACGGCCGCAATGTGAGTTGCTCCCAGCCCACCGACCAGGAAGACCGCCACGATGCCTTCCGCCCGCTGGAGCAGGCTGCTCACCGTGATGGGGAGGGCGAGGGTCAAGACGGAACGTCTGATTTGCGCGACACCGTTGGCCATGGGAGCCCATCCTAGCAGAAGCGCGGCTATTCCATGCTAGACAAACTGCTCTTAGGTCCGTTACGGTTCGCCTATCATGCTCGATTCAGACCGACTTCCTGTCCTTGTCATCACCCCGCGACTCTCCAAGTCAAAATTTCTGGCCGGGCTCCAATGTCACAAGCGAGTCTTTCTCGATGTTCATCATCCTGACTGGGCCAGTCCACCCGACCCATCGACTCAGGCCATCCTCGATATGGGCACTGAAATCGGCGAGCGGGCACGGAGCCGTTTCCCCGGCGGTGTGCTGATCGGCGAGAGCTATCGCAAGCGTGAGGCGGCACTGGCCCATACGGCGTCGGTGCTGGCCGATCTCACGGTTCCAGCTATCTTCGAAGGGGCCTTTTTGTATGACGGTGTACTTGTCCGTGTGGATATCCTTGAACGCGTTCGAGGCAACGAAGGAGAGCATCTCGGTTGGCGTCTGATCGAGGTGAAATCGTCGTCACGCGTGAAGGATATTCATCTCCACGATCTGGCAATTCAGCGGTATGTCCTACAAGGGACGGGACTCACGGTCCTCTCGGCCTGTCTCATGCACCTGAATACGCAGTACGTGTATCCGGGCGACGCGCTCGACTTGGATGCGCTCTTCAAACTGCAAGACGTGACTGAA
>JAOUEB010000270.1 GCA_029858925.1 Nitrospira sp. | reverse complement strand
GCCCGAGTGGTGGTCGGAGGCATGCTGACGGCAGCCGTCTTGATTATGGTGGTCTTGCCGGTGTTGTATGAGCTGGTGCATCAACCGATTCGTGAGCGGGAAGAGGACTAGCCGTGCCGGTGGCCGGCGGTCGGATTCAGTGGGGAAAGCATGAAAGGAGCCAGTGACTCGTGAAAAGAACTTATGTCGGTGCGATCGGAGCGGCGGTCCTCTTGTGTCTGTCCTGGGGAATGGACATAGTTTATGGGTGGTCTGATCCGGAGCGAGCGGTGTGGCCGGTACAACTGCCCTATGAGGCGCCGCCTGGAAATCAGGATGCGCCGGATGTCTCCGTCCCTCCCAATACGAACCCGCTGACCCCTGAGGAGCTGACGCGTGCGGAGGACTTGCTTCCGTTGTTGGAAGGAAAGCAAGAATTCTGGGCGATGGGGGAATTCGTCCATTTGGGAGAGTCGTCGATTCCGGTTCTGGTCAAGGCCTTGGCCATGCCGAGTCCGAGGGTCCGTTACAATGCCATTGAAACCTTGTCGATGATGAAAGGTGTATCGGGAGTGCCGGCGCTTATCGGCACGGCTAAGGATGTCAATGAAATTCCCCGTGTGCGTGAACATGCCTTGCGGGTGGCGATCCGGTTGGACCCGTCAAAAGCGCCGGAAGCGATCGAGGTGATGGCCAAAGATCTGAATCCGTCGGTCAGAAAGGCGGCGGCGTTCGAGGCGCGGTACGTGCGGCAGACAGCGGTCATCCCTGTCTTGATTTCGATGGTGACCGATGATGAGCGGTTCGTGGCGTTGTCGGCGGTGCACTCCCTGTGGATCTTGACGCGCTACGAAACCGAGTTTCACGATTGGGACACGTCGACGAAGCAGGATCGCGCTGTTTGGGTGAGCGAATGGGTCCAGTGGTGGGACGACCATAAGGAGGTGTTTGAGATCCCGGAACCGCAACGGCCGAAACGAAAACCATAGCCTGTAAGCATCATTTCTCAGACCCACCGAGTGACTTCTTCAGCAGTGTGAAGTGATTGCAGGCTCGTCGACGCCTATGTTAGGAATATAGCGTAGTAGGTGAGGATGGAAAAAAGAACTCCGGATCTGCAGCCATGTTGAAAATTGCCAAGCTCGGTAATCCGATCCTTCGAAAAATAGCGGCCCCGATCGACCCCCGCGAGGTCAAGTCGCTTGAGTTGCAACGCTTGATCGATGAGATGTTCGAGACGATGTATGACGAGCCGGGAATCGGACTGGCTGCGCCGCAAGTGTCCCGTTCGATCCAACTCGTGGTGATGGGCTGTCCAGACGAAGGCGGTTTTCCAGAGACCGTCCTCATCAATCCCTCGATCGCCTATTACGGTCCGGAACAAGTGGAAAACTGGGAAGGCTGTCTCAGTGTCGATGGCCTGAGAGGAAAAGTCACCAGACCATCGGTGGTGCGCGTGAAGGGATTGGACCGGAAGGGCAAATCTCTTGATTTCGAGGCGACGGGCCTCTATGCCGTCTGCATTCAGCACGAAATAGATCACTTGATCGGAAAAGTGTTTCTGGATCGGATGAAGGACATGTCCACTCTGACGCAGCTCCATGAGTTTTCGCAGTATTGGCAAAAAGAACCGACGAACGTGATCTGAATCCCTCCCCTTCATTTTTTGTGAAACCGCTTCTTCGTGTCCTGAGTTATCTCCGCCCCCATCGCAGGCTCGCGTCTGTGACGCTGCTTTGCGCAGCCTGCGCCACGGCCATGGAGCTCGTGCCTCCCTGGGCGATCAAGATCGTCATCGACGATGTGATTCAAGCAAAGGACATGGCCTTGCTCCCCTGGGCGCTGGGCCTGCTGGCCGGCGCCTATGTGGTGAAAAACCTGTTTGCCTCGCTCCGAATCAGGCTCAACAATCAGCTGGAACAGACGGTGGTGCATGATTTGCGCCGGCAAATTTTTTCCGCGCTGCAAGGACTTTCCCTGAATTACTACGAAAACCGGTCGACGGGCGAGATCATGTCGCGGGTGACGAACGACACGGAACACGTCGAACGGATTTTCATCGATGGGCTTGAAGGCGTGGTGACGGCGTTGCTGACCTTGATCGGCATCACGATCATGCTGTTCATGCTCAACTGGAAACTGGCGGTACTGTCGCTCTTGCCGATTCCGCTGTTGATGCTGTCGGCCAGCTGGTTTACCTCGCGGGTGCACGGCTATTACCGGCAGATTCGAAAGAATTCAGCCGAACTGAGCGGGTATCTTCAAGATGCCCTGTCGGGCATCAGGGAAACCATGGGGTTCATGCAGCAGGCCTATGAGCAGGCGCGGTTCGACCGGTTGAGCCGCGCCTATAGTGACGCGAATCTGAAGGCCATGGTGCTGTGGTCGATCTATTCACCGGGGATGATTTTGCTCGCCGGCCTCGGTACTGTGTTGATTCTCTGGTACGGCGCGGGGGAAGTCGTCGAAGGCCGGCTGACGCTGGGCGAGCTGGTGTTGTTTCTCTCCTATCTGGCGTTGTTTTATGTGCCGATCAATCAGATTCACTCCGTGAATCATATGCTCCAACATGCCTTGGCGGCGAGCGAGCGGGTCTTTGATGTGCTGGATGCAGTTCCGGAGGTGACGGATCGGCCAGGCGTCGAGACACCTACTCATCGAGTACAGGGAGCCGTGCGGTTCGATCAGGTACAGTTCCACTATCGTTCCGATGTGCCGGTGCTCAAGAGCCTGTCTGTTTCTGTTGCGGCAGGCGAGCGTGTGGCGCTGGTCGGGCCGAGCGGAGCAGGGAAGAGCACCTTGCTTAAGCTGCTCATGCGCTTCTATGACGTGAAGGGTGGAGCAGTCTTGATAGACGGGCAGGATATCCGTGATCTGCCGGTGGCCTATCTCCGGCGCCAGATCGGAATCGTGCAGCAAGAGCCGTTCTTGTTCAACGGGACGGTGCGGGACAATATTCTCTACGGCGATCTCGCCGCCGATCAGGAACATCTGGAAGCATCGGCACGGGCCGCACGGGCGTATGAATTCATTGCGGCGCTGCCGGAAGGGTACGATACCTGGATCGGCGAACGGGGCGTCAAGCTGTCGGTCGGTCAAAAACAGCGGGTGTCGATCGCGCGGGTGCTGTTGAAGGATCCTCCCATCGTGATCTTCGATGAAGCGACGTCCAACATTGATACGGAAACAGAAGTGAAAATCCGTGAAGCGTTGACGGAATTGACCAGAGGGCGCACCACCTTCATCATCGCCCATCGGCTGTCGACGCTCCACGATGTCGATCGGATTCTGGTCCTCGATGGCGGCCAATTAGTGGAAGATGGCCGCCATGACGATCTGCTCTCTCGCGGAGGAGTGTACGCGGGGTTATACGAAGCGCAGTTCCAGGTGTAACGGCGCAGCAGGTCAAGGTTAAGGTTAAGGCTAAGGAAAGAACGGACT
>JAOUEB010000269.1 GCA_029858925.1 Nitrospira sp. | reverse complement strand
CGCTCAATCCGGCTAAGAGGCAGGCCAAGCTGAATCGGGTCAGCTGGATGGTTGACAGACGGAGGACATGAGATCTGCCCTGGAGACGGGAGATCTCCCATTGGGGAAAGGAGTTACGAGTTTCGGGTTTCATGTTTCATGTTGTCCAGCAATAGGATCAGAAAACTCAAAACCTTGAACTCGAAACCCGACACATGTTCTATGTGATGCGCTGTCGCGACAAACTGTCATGAGTCACGCGGGCTAGAGCTTGAGCGTCAGCCAGGCCATGATACGCCGTTCAAGCAGGTCGCCCAGCGGATGCTCCCGATGGCTGTCGTCGAGCGCATTGAAGACCGACACCGCAGCCTCGGCCGACCGTCGGTGGCCGTCAGCCGTGTCTTGTTCCCAAAAACGATAGCCTGCGCGAAAGTTGAGGAGCGTATAGCCGCGCACTCTCGTGCCCGGTGATACGCCGAAAATGTCGAACGATTCAGCCAGAGGGTACGTTGCCGGTCCGATATAATGCAGCACGGCATCGCCGCTGAGTCCGTTGTCCCATTCCCCCCGCAATCCGGCGTTGACTTTCGATTGGGGCGCGCCGCGCCGGCCGAGTCCCGTGATGTTTTTCCCAATTTCCTGGAAGGAGTAATTGGCAAATCCGGTCAGCCATGACGCAGCCTGAAACTCGACGCCGGCTTCTCCTCCATAGATTTCCGTCCTGCTGTGGTTCACCGTACTCACCATGGTGCTGGTCGATTCAAGGCCGATCAGGTTCGAGATGCGGTTAAAAAAGAGGTCGGCTCTGACTCGAATGCGGTGGCGATAGAACCATCCCTGGTAGCCGAGCTCGTACGAAAGAATTTCCTCGGGATGAAGATTCCTGGAGCCAATGATTGGGTTGGAGACGGGAAAGAACGGGTTCGCGACGAGCGGAGTCAAGCGGACGTCCTCATGCGTCTCAAACAAAGTCGGAGGACGGTACGCAACGGAGGCTTGCGCGCGCAACGTGTGTCCAGGAATCGGCGTGTATAGAACGGCGAGACGAGGGCTATAGGTCGGATTGATTTGGGTATGGAGATCGTATCGGAATCCCCCGATGACATTCACCGAGGGCAGGACGGACCATTCGCCTTGCGCATACATCCCCAACCGATTTTCTGTCCCAAAGGTGGAGATGCAGTTGCATGAAAACGTATTGTGGCGGTAGTTGAGCCCGTAGGTAAGTCGGCCGGATTCGCCGACCTTGATGGAGTGTTGTCCTTCGATATTGTACGTATTGCCTGAAAAATTCAGATCCGAATGTCCCGCGGGATCCGTGACCTTGACGAACCGCCGCAAGAGGGGATGGGCGGAGGCGTCCGCATCCGCAAAAAAGCCATTCCAGTAGGTGCGGAGGAAGAATCCCTGATGTTCGTACGAGAGATTCGCATAGGGCAGTTGCAAACCGGGAGTCAGAAGGGAATTCCCGGATCCAACCAGTGGTCCATCGTGAGTATCCATATAGACGAGACCGCCTGAGACCGATGCCTTCGACTGGTCTGAAAAGGCATAGTCGGTCTGGCTGTTGAATTTATAGGAACGAAAGGCCGCCGCATTGCGGTCCCGCCATTGGTGATTCTGTTCATATCCTCCCGACACACGGTATCTGACATTCCCTGCCGCGCCGGCATGTACGGCTGAGGTCAAGACGGTTCCGATCTCGCCGCCTCCCAATTGCAGCGTGGTGCCCTCCATTTCTTTCGGCGATTTGGTGATGATATTCACGACTCCGTCGAACGCATTGAAGCCGTAGAGCGCGGACACGGGGCCTTTGATCACTTCGATCTGCTTGATCTCAGGCAGGGTGACCGGAAGTCCTTTCCAGAAGAGAAAACCCTGCACATCGACGTAGACCGAGCGGCCATCGACTAGCACGAGCATCTTGTTGGCGAACAGCTGGTTGTTGCCGCGCACGCTCACGTTGAAGTCCGCTCCAGTGACCTGCATCACCTCAATGCCGGGGATGCGGCGCAGGATGGTCGGCACATCGGGGGCGCCCGATTGACGAATATCTTCGGCTGAAATGACGTACACGTTGGAGGGCGCCTGAGAGATGGGTTGTTCGCGGCGTATCGCAGTACTGACGGTTTCTTCCTCGATGAATGAAAAGACAGTGGGCGAGCTCTCAGATTCGGCGGCCGGTTCCGGAGCGGCAAAAGCGGGAGACGATAACGCAAGTAGCATGAAACCGAGCAGGCCGATCACGATCATGCCACGCTCTCGTTCAATACGTGTGGATTTGCAAACCAGCGATCCGCAACCTGCTTGATCTGGAGCGTATCGAACGGTTTACGGAGCCATGCCTGGGCGCCGGCGCGGATTGTGACATTCACCTGTTCCGGAGTTCCGGCTGCCGTGGCGATAATAACCGGGATGGACGGGAAGAGGTCTCGAATATGCCTTAACACTTCCAACCCATCCATCCCCGGCATACGGAGGTCCAAAAATATGCCGCTGGGTGTGCTGCGTTCCAGTGCCCGGATGGCGGCCCATCCATCGGCTACGGTTTCAGTCAGATATCCATAGGAATCGAGGCGGTCCTGAAGGATTTGTCTGATATCCGGATCGTCGTCCACCACCAGGATGTGTTTTGGCATCACTCTGCCCTGAGACTTGCGCCATCCGCTGCTCGGTTACACACCGATTCTCCGTCGCTAGTCTTTGTGCAAGAGGTGTGCGCAGGGAAAATTTCGGCTTGCCGCTGTGTTTTGCACCCTTGTCATGCAAAAAAGATACAGATTGCGGACGAAACGATACACCTCATTCCGGAAGCATTGCAAACCAAATAGCAGGGTGTTGCTATCGACCCCCCCCCCTGGCCGTGTACCAACCGTCAATGGTGATTCCATCAAACCGGAGACTCAAAACGGGGGCGGTGGTCCAAGCAAAGGATGTAGCGGGTACGTGAAATCTTACGGCTTCAGATGTGTATCGGTTTTAGAAGGGAGGCTCTACAGCCCCAGCCAAAGCCTCAAGGTTTCGTCGAGTCTTTCCCGATCAGCAGCAGCGAGGCGACCAAACCGCCGATTGATGCGAGCTTTGTCCAGGGTAAACAGTCCGCGCTTGACGGCACTTGAAAACAGCAGCCCGGCGGCCTTCCAATCAGCCAAGGCAAATTCGCCAAGTTGTAGATGGTCAAGCTGGGAAGTAAGCGGAAGAAGTAAGAGATCAACCGACGGGCGAAGGGCACTCACCACAACCGCCGGCCGTTGTTTTATCCCCGTGAGATCCGAGAACGGCAAGGCGGCCAGGACGACATCGCCCCGGTCATAGCTTGTCATATTCGGCATCGCGAGGATTGTTCCAGATTCGCGCGAGGCTGGGTAATGAGGCAAGAAATACGTCGGTCTTGAGAGCCGTCAGCTCTTCTTGAGAATCCGGGATCATGACCTCAACCGGC
>JAOUEB010000268.1 GCA_029858925.1 Nitrospira sp. | reverse complement strand
GTCGCCCCGCTTCTTGAACGTGCGCGCCGTCATCACCAAGAGCTTCGCGCGTATCCATGAAACCAATCTCAAGAAACAAGGGATCTTGGCGTTGACCTTCGCGGACCCGAAGGATTACGAGAAGATTGAGCAGCAGGACCGCATCAGCGTGACGGGGCTACAGAATCTGGCGCCTGGCAAGCCGGTTGTGGTGACCATACACAAGACGGATGGACGCACGCTCACCATCCAGGCGAACCACAGCATGACGGAGCAACAGATTGCGTGGTTTAAGGCGGGTTCGGCGCTCAACGCGCTGAATTAAACCAGAGAGAGGGAAAAGCCATGGCAAAAGCAGACAAAATTATCTATACGAAGACCGACGAGGCGCCGATGCTGGCGACCTACTCGTTCTTGCCGATCATCAACGCCTTCTCGAAAGCGGCGGGCGTGACGGTCGAATTGCGAGATATCTCGTTGGCGGGCCGTGTGCTCGCCGTGTTTCCGGAATACCTGACCCCGGCCCAGAAGCAGCACGATGCCTTGGCCGAGCTGGGCGAGCTGGCCAAGACGCCGGAAGCGAACATCATCAAGCTGCCGAATGTCAGCGCCTCGTTGCCTCAACTTCAAGAGACCATCAAGGAATTGCAGAGTCAGGGGTACAAGCTGCCGGAGTATCCGGAAAATCCGAAAGACGATAAAGAGAAAGACATCAAGAACCGTTACGACAAGGTCAAGGGCAGCGCCGTCAACCCGGTGCTGCGCGAGGGCAATTCTGATCGCCGCGCGCCGCTCTCCGTGAAGGCCCATACCAGGAAGCACCCGCATAAGATGGGAGCGTGGAGTCCGGATTCAAAAACGCACGTCGCCCATATGAAGAGCGGGGACTTCCGGTCGAACGAAAAGTCGATGACGATGGACGCGGCGACCGATGCGCGGATCGAGTTTGTCGGCCAGGACGGCAAAACGACCGTGCTCAAGCCGAAAGTGGCATTGCAAGCCGGGGAAGTCATCGATGCCACGTACATGAGCAAACGGGCGCTGCGGCAATTTCTTGAGGAGCAGATCGAAGACGCCCAAAAGCAGGGAGTGTTGTTTTCGCTTCATATGAAAGCCACCATGATGAAGGTCTCGGACCCAAAGATCTTCGGTCATGCTGTGACGGTCTATTACAAGGACGTGTTCGAGAAGCATGCAGCCACATTCCAGAAGCTGGGAGTCGATCCCGATAACGGCCTTGGCGATGTCTATAGCAAGATCAAGTCGCTGCCGGAAGATCAGCGCAAAGCCATTGAAGCCGATATCCAGGCGGTCTACAAGAAGCGTCCGCCCATGGCGATGGTGAATTCTGACAAGGGCATTACCAATCTGCACGTGCCCAGCGATATCATCATCGATGCCTCCATGCCCCCGGTCATTCGGGACTCAGGCAAGATGTGGGGCCCTGACGGCAAGGCGTATGACGCGAAGTGTGTGATTCCCGATGCCAGCTATGCGCCGATCTATCAAGAAGTCATCGAGTCCTGTAAGAAGTATGGAGCGCTTGATCCGAAGACGATGGGAAGTGTGCCCAACGTCGGCCTGATGGCTCAGGCGGCGGAAGAATACGGATCGCACGACAAGACCTTCAAAGCAACGGGCAACGGCACGATACGGGTTGTTGATGCAACGGGCAAGACGTTGTTGGAACACAAAGTGGAAGAAGGCGATATCTGGCGGATGTGCCAGGTGAAGGATGCGCCGATTCAAGATTGGGTCAAGCTGGCGGTGAATCGCGCGAAGGCCACGGGCGCCATGGCGATTTTCTGGCTGAACAAGGATCGGGCGCACGATGCCCAATTGATCACGAAGGTAGAACGGTATTTAAAGAATCATGATACCAAGGGGCTCGACATCCGGATCATGCCACCGGCTGAGGCGATTCGTCTTTCGCTGGAACGGATCAGAGAGGGAAAAGACACGATTTCGGTAACGGGGAACGTCTTGCGCGATTACTTGACCGATCTGTTCCCGATTCTCGAAATCGGTACCAGCGCTAAGATGCTCTCCATCGTTCCGCTGTTGAACGGCGGCGGCCTGTTCGAAACCGGTGCGGGGGGCTCGGCCCCGAAGCATGTGCAGCAGTTCCAGGAAGAAGGCTATCTACGGTGGGATTCGCTCGGCGAGTTCCTGGCCCTAGCCGCTTCGCTGGAGCATCTGGCGAAGGTCGGGAACAATCCTGCCGCCAAGGTTCTGGCGGACACGTTGGATCAGGCCAACGCGAAGTTCCTGGAGAGCAACAAATCGCCGGCCCGGAAGGTCGGGGAGATCGACAACCGCGGAAGCCACTTCTACTTGGCGCTCTACTGGGCCCAGGCATTGGCGGCGCAGACGCAGGATAAGAAGATCGCGGACAAGTTTACGAAGATTGCCAAGGATCTGAGCGAGAATGAAAAGAAGATCGACGGAGAATTGCTCGCGGCGCAGGGTAAGCCACAGGACGTCGGTGGGTATTATCACCCGGACGATGCGAAGGCCGCCAAGGCGATGCGCCCGAGCGCGACGTTGAACGCGATCATCGATTCGTTCGCCTAAAAGCGGTGAGGAGTTAGGAGTAAGGAGTCAGGGGTGGGGCATTACCTTACCCCTCACCCTTCACCCCTTACAGGTATAAAGATGGCTCAAGAAGACACCAACATCATTGACCAGCCTGAGGTCATGAAGCCTCGGATGGTGACGATCGAAATTTCCGGCAAGCAGTATGAGGTGCCGGAGGGGATCACGGTCGTCAAGGCCATGTGGTATGCCGGCCAGGAGGTCGTGCGCGGCATCGGATGCTTGGGTGGGTTCTGTGGGGCCTGCTCCACCTATTACAGGACGAAGGACGACCCGAAGGTGAGGACCTGTTTGGCCTGCCAGATGGCGGTGCAGGACGGTATGTCCTTTACCATGATGCCGCCGTTTCCGGCTCGCAAGGCCATCTACGATATTCAAACTCTCAAGGATCCCAGACAGGACCTCTTCAATCTGTATCCAGAGGCCCCGCTTTGCCGGAACTGCAATGCCTGCACGGAAGCGTGCCCGCAGAAGATCGATGTGCGCGAAGGGGTCTGGAAGGCGGTCTTCGGAGATTTTCAGAACGTATCGGAATCGTTTATGGACTGTGTGATGTGCGGCATGTGCACGCCGGTGTGCATCGCGGACATCGCGCCGAACCTCGTGGCCCTCTACGTCAGCCGCGCGCAAGGGGCGCATTTCACCGAGAAGCCGGTGGGATTGGACCAGCGGATCAAGGAAATCCAAGACGGCAGGTTCAACGACGAGTGGAGCAAGATCCTCTCGATGAATGAGAAGGAACTGGCCGATCATTGCGCGACAGTGAAATGATAGACCAGAGGCACGGATCACCACTCACCCCTTATCACGCACCCCGTACGTCGTAATTTATGGATATCCACGCGCTCCAACAAATCGT
>JAOUEB010000267.1 GCA_029858925.1 Nitrospira sp. | reverse complement strand
CGTGCAGGCCAGCAGCAAAAGCCCGATCAACGATTGGTCCTGAGGACCGTAGTCCTGCACCGAGACCACATGTTTCTTGGGTATGACCAGCGTATGCACCGGCGCCTGTGGATTGATGTCGTCGAAGGCCAAGGTCTGATCGTCTTCGTGCACGATCTTGGCTGGAATCTTTTTTTCTACGATCTTACAGAACAGACAATCGCTCATCGCCGGCTCCTCACGATTCCACTCTCAAACCTGCCTTGCCGAACCGTTTGCCGAGTTCCTCGTAAATGTCCTGGAGTGCGATCTCATGATAGCCCAGGACCATGAGGGTATGGAATAACAGGTCCGCAATTTCGTAGACGATCTCTTCCCTCTTGCCGCCCTTGGATGCCAGCAGGACTTCACCGGCTTCTTCAGCGACTTTCTTGAGAATCTTGTCGTGGCCCCCCTCGAACAACTTCGTCGTGTAGGAGCCTGCCTGCGGATGTGCCCGGCGATCCTGTATCGTCCGCAAGACCGCATTGAGAATCCCGCCCGCCGCATCCTGCGTCTTATGCCCGGCGACCCGGCCCTGCTCGTCAAGTCGTGAAAAAAAGCAGGCGCGTTCGCCCGTGTGGCAGGTCGGTCCCACCGCTTGGGCCTTCACCAGGATCGTGTCCAGGTCGCAATCGACAAAGAGATCTTTCACATGGAGCGTGTGGCCAGATGTTTCGCCTTTCTCCCAGAGCTGTCGGCGCGACCGACTCCAAAAGTGAACGCGCTTCATTGCAAGAGTTCTGGCAATCGCCTCTTGGTTCATATAGCCGAGCATGAGGACCGATCCATCCAGCCAGTCCTGAACGACCGCCGGGAGCAGCCCCTGTTCATCGAACTTGAATTGATTTGCCGGTGTCGCACTCATTCGTTCATGCCGCCTGCGCGGCTCCATCCGATCGTACCGGGACTCCTCGCGCCTTCAGATAGGCCTTGGCCTGTTGAATCGTATAGGTCCGAAAATGAAAAATCGAGGCGGCCAGCACCGCATCGGCTTTCCCTTTGGCAAACCCCTCATAGAGATGTTCGAGCGTCCCGACACCGCCTGACGCAATCACGGGGATCGAGACCGTTCCTGATACGGCAGCCGTCAGGCCAAGATCGTACCCGCTTTGTTGACCGTCCTGATCCATGCTGGTCAAGAGAATCTCGCCCGCTCCATAGCCTTCCATCCTCTTTGCCCACTCGACGACATCGAGCCCGGTCGATTTCCGCCCCCCATGCGTAAATACTTCCCAGCGGCTGCCGGCGGCGCTCCGCTTGGCATCGATGGCCACCACGATGCATTGCGTGCCGAATCGCTGAGCCGCTTCCTTCACAAACTCGGGCCGCTCCACCGCGGCAGTATTGATGCTCACCTTGTCCGCTCCGGCATTCAACAGATTGCGGACATCCTCGACCGTCCGCACGCCGCCCCCGACCGTCACCGGCATAAACACCCGCGCCGCCGTTCGCTCAACGACATCGATGATCGTCTTCCGGTTTTCATGGGACGCAGTGATGTCGAGAAAGCACAGTTCGTCTGCACCCTCACGGTCATAGGCAGCGGCCACTTCGACGGGATCGCCTGCATCTCGGAGCGCCACGAAGCTGACGCCTTTGACCACACGGCCGTCTTTCACGTCAAGACAGGGAATGATACGTTTGGTCAACATCTTTAGTCCGTGAGGGGTGAGAGGTACGGCGTGAGGCGAACCGCATGCCTCACCATTTTCTTCATACCTTACCGCTTACGCTTTACTGAACCTACTGTTCGTCCTTAACCTCAACCTTAGCCTACGCCTTATTCAAGGGCCGCCACCGCGGCCCTGAAGTCAAGTTTCCCATCGTACAGGGCCTTGCCCACGATCGCCCCTTCGATACGAGGGCCGAGGGACCGCACCGCCAGCAGGTCCTCGATCCGACTGATCCCGCCTGAGGCGATGACAGGACAAGACGAATGGGCCACGATTTCTTCCAGGGCCGGAATGTTCGGCCCGCTCAACATGCCGTCGCGCGCAATATCCGTATAGATCACTGCCCCAATCGCGCAGCCCGATACCTCTTTCAGAAGATCGACCGCTCTGATATCCGACACTGCCGTCCAGCCCTTCACGGCCACCTTGCCGCCGCGCGCATCGAGCCCCAGAAGAATCCGGCTGGGAAACTCCTTGCAGGCCTGTTCGAGAAACGCCCGATCCAGGAGCGCTGCCGTGCCGAGCACCACACGGGACACCCCGGCATGAAGATACCGCCGAACTGTTTCGATAGACCTGATCCCTCCGCCCACCTGAACCTTCACGCTCACCGTCTTCATCACAGCTTCGATCTGGGGCAGATTGCGGGGTTCGCCGTCCACAGCGCCGTTCAGGTCCACGACATGGATCACACGCGCGCCGCCCTCTTGCCACTTTTGCGCAACCGCCTGCACATCGTCCGAATAGACCGTCTCTGCTGCCATGTCGCCTTGGCGCAATCGAACACAGCGGCCGTCCTTCAAATCGATTGCCGGAATGATCAGCACGTTATTTGCCTCTCCCAGCGCCGAACGGAAATTCCCTCAGAATCTCCTCGACACCATATTCGGCGAGTTCTTCCGCCGTCACAAACATCCCGTATCGTTTGACGAATCCAACAAAATCCTCCGTCAACGGCCGCTGCCGCTCATAGTAGCGACCGACCCAGAGCACCCGCCCGTCCGCCGCCACCACCTTGACTTCGAAGCCGACAGAAGCGGCGGGATTCGCTCCGAGCCGACTGCCGACCCGTTCCTGATACATCGACACATAACCCATCAATGCCGCATCGGCCTTCAGCTTCTTGGCAACCAAGGCGGCAGTTGCTTCCGGCTTGGCCGTGGAGAGAGCGCCCTCGGCAGCTGCGGCCTTGGCCGAATCGCCGAGCGGCAGTATCTGCATCCCTTCCCGCTCCTGAAGCCGCTTCCAGAATAATTGCGTGATGCGCTCCGCCGCATGACCTGGAACGGAATCGGCTTGCCTGGGCGGCGGTTCCACCTCCGAGGGAATCGCCAAGGACATGTCCGACTGGTGGATACTCTGGGGAGTCGAAAAATACCGATTGCCCTGGTCGCGCACCTGCGGCGTGACAATCGCGGTAAACGGCACCAGCGCCATGGACCGAATGGTATACCGCGGCAGTTGGTCCGACGACTCCGTCGTGACCTTCCATCCGCTACAACCCGCGACCGCGAACATCAAGACCGTCAGCGTGAGCACGTGAGACGATAGGCGTAAGACGATCGGTCGCTTGTCGTGTCTGTTCATACCCAACCTCTTATGCCTTCCACTCCCCAAAATTCTTGATCAACCGCAGCCCCACCGCCTGGCTTTTCTCCGGATGAAACTGGCAGGCCACGATATTGTCCTTCCACACGCTAGACACGAACGGAATGCCGTAGGTCGTCATCGTCGCAGCCAGTTGCTTGT
>JAOUEB010000266.1 GCA_029858925.1 Nitrospira sp. | reverse complement strand
CGTTGATGGCGGTGTAGCCGTAGTCTTTCGCAACGCCTTGATTAAAACCCCGCAAATAGTAGGCGAGGGAGGTTTCAAGATGCGGCTCGATGCCGGTGAGTTCCCATTTGCGTTTGTAGATAGCGCCGGCCTGCCCAAGCGTTTCCTGGTCCGTCGTGAATGCCAGCGGATCGGCAGCCTCCAGTATTCCGAGGGCGCGGTCCAGCCGATCGTCCGCCGGGAGGTCCGGATCTTTGTAGGTGCAGAGCGACCGCTTTTGCGCGAACGCGATGCGCACCTTCACCTCGGCGTGCTCCCTGATGTCAGGCTTGTCCGCGTGACGATCCAGAAGCCTGCGCGCCAGTCCGAACTTGCGCTCCCTTTTGAGACTATCCACCAGTTTGAGCAAGTCGTTCACGCCGATGCTCGCTCCGGCAAGGATGCTTTCGCCTCGCTGGACGGCCTCACTTTTGTCGGGCAGGGTCAGTGGTGGAACCGGGACGGATTGCATAGCGGTATCCTTTGGTTAAGATGCATGCCGGGAGGCGAGCTTGATCTGCGAAACCGACTGCCAGCTAGCCACCGCGCCGAGAATCTCAAGCACAGCCTCCTTCCCCGTCATACTGCAAAGTGTATGGTGCTCGGAGACAGCCACAGTTGCCACCCACTCTGCATTACTGTTTCGAGCGGCGCTCCAATTCATCTTCAATGCCCTTGGACCATTGGATAGATTCGTTGCGTTTCTCACGGGCCTCGTGGATCAATCGGAGATTCCTGGCCGTCGTCTCGGGCTCCCAGGATTCCCGTACTACCACCAGCGCATCGGCCAGCGCCGACTCAGCCTTCTGCTGGTCCTTGGCAAGCACCGCCAGTTCTAGTCGCGTGGCATGATCCCAATAATCCGGCTTGCCGGACTCGATGCGCCGCTCCACCGCATAGGAGACGACCGGGATCAGCCGTTCGCGCCGGACATCAGGCGGCTCTTTGAGTTCCATGAGCGTCACGGCGTTGACTCCGGGATAGGCGTCGCGCCAGTCTGCTTCAAACCCTTTGAGGTAGGCATTGATGGCTTTGTCCAGCAGGCCACGGGCAAGTGCTTTTTCGCCAGCTTTCAGTGCTGCTTCCCAACGGTCTTTGTAGACCCGTCCGAGGATGCCATAAGTTTCGCTGCTCGGCCCGCGGCCCTCAACTAAAGCCAGCAGTATGCGCTCCGCTTCTTCGCCACGATTGGCTCGATTCAAGGCCAGCCCCAACTGTTCCTGCACTAGGACCGTGGCCGCCAAGGGCGCCGACATCTTCTGCACCAAGGCGATCATCTCGTTCCAGCCTTTCACAGCACGGTAGGAGAGAAAGAGATCAATCACCACCCCGGCCTCAGCATCATGGATGGATCCTATCTCTTGCTCGACCGCACGCACCGCATCGAGGCCTTGCTTACGGGCCAGTGCCAGCTTCTGGCGAAGCGTGCCCGAATACTTAACCCGCTCACGGAACACGTCGGTCTTGAGCCGCTGAATATCAGGGAAGCCCTCCACCAGTTGGAACACCGGACTGTCAGTTTTCACCTGACGCGCGTCACGAAGCTTGGCCGTCAGCATGTCACGGTCTAAACTATTCATCACGGGCTTGCCGTCAGCGCCAAGTTGATAGGGAACGGCGCGGAGCGGCGCCACGTCGAACGGGAGTTGCCCTGTGCCTTGGGCAAAAAGAAGAACAGTGGTGGCAGGTCGAACGGCGTGGCGCAATCCCAGCTCGTAGAAGACATTGGCATTGGCCGTCGTCAAGTCCGCGACCGCGTACTCACACAAGATCAACCGCTCGAACATGGGCTTGTGGATTATGCCACCGGTCATCTCTTCATCGGCGCGCAAGGGCTCAAGCCCGGCAGCCACCACCGACGGCTTGATGAGCTGTTCGTACACGGCGTCAAAGTCCACCAACCGGCCATCAGCCGCCGGTTTCTTTCCAAAGGGCATGAGCACGAAACATAACGGCTGCATTGTCACACTCCTAACCCATATTATTCATGACGGTTCGTGACGAAACCGCCAGGAAGCCCGTTCGCGTGAAACGTATTTCGTATCTCGCAAACGAAGATGAGACACTCTCTCTTTCCGTCCAGCGCTTCACGCTTCACGAGATACGAGCGACGTAGGTTGCCGCAAAAGCGTTCATGAATCATGCGGACTAACACTCTACCCATGCGCGATGACCGCCCCGGACGACGGGTCATTGTGCGCCATCCCTCCTGATTGCCCCCTTGCTTTTACCGACTCATGCACCAAATCTCCGGAGTTGATCGTTCTCTGCGGATCTTTGATTGGGTCAAAGTTCTTGGAAATGGGAGCATCCGGCTTACACATGGCCTCATGCTCCTTTAACTTGGCTTCGACTACTGGAAGACCCACTTCCTTGGCCCGCCGTAGCATCCAACAGAGAGCGATGCTGGACAGCCCCACACTTTGTCCTCCTCCGACATCGGAATGGACCCCGCGGAACCACACTTCCTGCAGCCGATCTTTGATCGGTCGTCCGCCCTTCGGAGGCGTAACCCTGGTCAGAGGGAAATTCCCCCGCCGCTCATGAAGCGCCATGGCATGAAAACAGTGCCTGACATTGTCAGGCAGGGTGAGGTCCCATCCAATATTCAGATCATTGCCGGGCAGACCGAAGGAGGCAACCGTATCCCACAGACCGAGGAAGCGGACTTCAGCTCCAGGCTTGTCTTCCTGCACTTGATTGGCGAAATGCAGGGCAAGAGCTGCCCCTCGGCTGAATCCAATAATGTCGATGGTCCGATCCCCTTCGGCAAAGTACCGGTCAAGCCGCTCCATGGCTTCGCTAATCCGAAAACGCCCTCCGGCCCCTGTCAGGCCTCCGAGCAGTTTCCCAATAAATCAGAACCGAGTCCCAACACCCTCCAGATAAAACACATTCATATCCGCGGGAAGGCACTTGCAGAACTTCAGTACGCTGGTCTCTTTCGCGTCCTCAGCTTCGTCTTCATTCCACGTTCCATCAAATGCATAGAGTGCCATGATAATTCCTCCCTGTTGTTGGATCAACTGTGTTCGATGAGGAACCTTGCTGCTTCACGTCGCGGAGGGTGAGCTTGTCTTGTCGTCCTTCTCCCTTTTTTCCTTCGCTACCTGCGTCATGTAGGTCTCGACCTCCTCGCGGCTGAGCTCCTCGACTCGCGCGGCGAATGCCGGATAAGCCTGGACGTGGGTCAGATTGGCGTAGGGCCCGCTGAGCTGGAAGAACTGCCATCCTTCGCTCTTGAGCGACTCAACGGTGCGTCGGTAGTGGCGCCATCGTTCGCCATAGTGAAAGAATTCTTCCACGGCGGCGCTCAGCGCCACCAGGAGGCTGATGATGAACGTGATCGTTTGAATCATAGTCGCAGCGCCACCGCCGACATTCTGACTGACCAGCGCGGGCACAATCACGCCCCCGATGATCGTC
>JAOUEB010000265.1 GCA_029858925.1 Nitrospira sp. | reverse complement strand
AGAGTGCACCCTTGCCCCAAACTTTCGCGCATTATCAGAAGGCCTTTCCCATAATGCAATGACAGTCGGCTCCCCTGATACGGAGCGACTGAGGTCGAGGCGACGAGACGTCAACAGTCCCGAACGCCGATGACCGATGACGGGGAAACCTACCAGTGGCGGAAGGGGCCTGAGTCCAAATGCACGAACTTTGCGCGTGGGTAGTAGCCGACGCCTCCGTATCCTAGTTCGAGCGCGGCTTGGCGGATGATCTTGGGATGGACCCCGGCAATCCGCACATCAATCGCCTGCCCTTGCACATGCAAGCTGTTCTTGGCGGCTCGCCGGCCTGACCGCACCAGGCTCGCATTGTACTCCGGAGACCGAAAGCCGGAGATCACCCCAACCTCGCGGTCGCCACCAAGCTTCTTCTGCACCAGATTGACATACTCGATCACACGCACATCCATGGCGGCGACTTCGCCGGTATGATGGCAGCGAAGGATATGATTCATCTCGTCGAGCGCGTCTAAATCGTATTGCCCTGTTTCGTCGCGGTAGGTCACGTTCAGCCGTTCATCCGTCCAGAGGTTCACCAACGTCAGTCGTCCTTCCGGCAGGTCGCGCGCGAACCCTACCGATGGGCAGATCAGCCGCCCACCCAATGCCGCGGCCCCTATCAACGACGACGCGCGGAGAAATGCGCGGCGGGTCCAGCCCTGTTCAGACTCATGAATATGGTTCACAAAATCAGCTTCCCGAAGTGGGCGCAGAGAGATCGATCAATCGGCGTCGAGCGTTTGTAGCAAAGATCCCATTCCCCGGTCAACCGATGCTCGCTCCCTCATCGAACGACACCCCCGCAAATCCGATGAGAGTCTCCATCACTGCGTGCCCCTCTTTCTCAAACTCGGAAGAACGGTTTTCTCCCCTTACAATGCATTTCTTCCTGGACAGAATTCATTGCCGACGGGTAAGATCTGCTGATCCAAGGACTATTTCGTATGGCAACCATTCTCGTGATCGATGATGAACAGTCCATTCGAGGCCTTCTCAAAGAGGTTCTCGAAAAGGAAGGGTACCGTGTCCTGGAGGCCGGCGACGGCCGCGAAGGGCTGGCGATGTATCAGAAACATCCGGCAGACCTCGTGATCATGGACTTGCTCATGCCCGATACGGACGGTTTGGAAGCGACCCTCCAGCTTACTCGCGAGTATGTCGATGCCAAAGTCATTGCCATGACGGGGGCTCAAGGGGACCGGAATTTTCTGGATGTCGCCAAACTCTTCGGCGCCCGCCGCGTATTTGAGAAGCCGTTCGATATCAACGCGCTCGTCAAAGCCGTGAAAGAAGAACTCGCGCCCCGGTAACCTCGGCGCGATCAGGATCGCTGGTTCAATGTTTTTCTCGCCAGCCCGCGCATCATTGCAGGATCGTTGTAGCCCACTTCGCTGAGCGCATCCATGAGATGCAGGCCCTTCGCCGCAACCAAATCCTTAGCCTTGGCATAGTTCGCCGCGCTAAACCGCGCCACTGCCGGCTGCCCGTTCACAATTTGACAGGCCAGCACTTCGCCCTGCACGTCGAGCGTGCCGCCTTGCTCGACAAGCTGCTTCGCTTGGGCCGCCGTGATGCCATGCAATCGGGCGAACTCTTGCAATCCTCCCGTCTCAATCAGCCGCCCATCCGGCATAATGCACAGTCGTTTGAAATGCGGCGACCAGTCCTTGCGGAAATCAATGTATTTGATGTCGCCGCCCTTGGCGACATGGCGGTCTAACAGCCGGTAATCCAGTCCTAAATTTTTCTGCTGCAGCTTTGCGGTCAATGGCTCCGGCAACGTCCTCCGAAACACCTCTGACGCCGCATCGATAAGCGAGAGACCTCGCGTCCGAACCGATTGCTCCGCCTCGGCAAACTGCGTCAGATCCAATACAAACGTGCGTTTGGGGCCCTCACCGGTCTGATCCACAATGCATGCAAACAAGCCGCGCGTCAGGATTCCGCCCACGTGAGGATAGACATAGACCCCGCCCTCGGCGAGAAGTGTCATCATCCTATCCATCGGCACATCGTAGCTTTCCGAGAGAATCGTGGCATGCGCAGCCAGATCCTCCGTGAGCGTCATGGCACAGACCGTCACATTTCCCGGCGCGTCGAATTCTGAATAATCCTCAACGATGTTATAGAGGACCGCCGGCTTCGGCTTCTCAGCTTTCTTCTTGATCTTGAACATGTTTGCTCGTTCCTCGTATCTCGTCGTTCGTATCTCGTCTTCGGCCAACTCGAAGAACGACTCACGAGATACGCTTCACATCCCCATAAGGCGGCAACGTCTGTAGCCGCCGATCTTCCACCGGCCCGCCGATCGTGAAGTGATAGAGCGATTGCACGCTCAACCCCTGGACTGCCGTAATCTCATGCACGGGGTCGTCGAAGAAACAACCGATTCCGGTCGCCCTGACACCCGCCGCCTCCGCCTCCAGATACAACACCTGCCCCAGCAATCCCGACTCCCAAAAGAGTCGTGGATACCACCAGGCCCCTCGTTCCCGCAAGCGCCCTTCGAACTCTGCCAGCATGCCAAACGAAAACGCGCTGTCTCCCGCGATGTCCTGTTGGCAACTGACCTGTGCCGCCAGTTTTCTTGCATCGCCTTCGAACAGCCGATAGAGCGGCAGATCGTCAGGACACCCCGGCGCGCTGGTCCATGTGAGTTCGGGATTCATCGATTGCTGAACGAACGACAATTTCTTGCTGTCGCGCACGAGGACATACAACCCTGGCCTGAGTCCCTCCACCCGATGCACGAATATCAGAAGATGAATTGCGGGATCATAGGGCCAGACATCCCACGGCGTCGGCCGCTCCAACTGGTCGCGATCCGGTCGGGGCATCACGCGCTGCATCATGTGAAAGAATGCCGTGGATGAAATCGACGTCTTGCCGTCGAACGCCACGGCACTCCGGCGCTGCCTGATGATCTGGCCGGCTGAAAGTCCGTGAGGGGTGACGGGTGAGGGGTGAGGCGTTTTCTGAGGCTGGGAATCCGGCAAGGACACGATCACTTGCTGAGACTGGATCTTCCATGAGGCTTCGGCTACCTGGTCGATAACGTCCCAATGCACTCCATGTTCGCGGCTCAATCGATTCGCCTTCCCATGCCACCTTCCACCGGCTAATTCTTTCACGATTGTCCCATCGAGAAACAACGGTATCTCTCTTCTCTCTCCCCTCACGTCTTCAGAACCCCTCACCCCTAACGCCTCACCCCTCACGTCTTCAAGAGGCCAGACCACGGCGAGACAATCCGGGTGTTCCGCCTCCACATCTGCAAAGTCATCCACACGATTCGTTCCCAGCAGCAATGCAACCCTGTTCTGATCCACGCCGTCCAACAATGTCATGTTCCAGCCCAACGTCGCAGCGGCAATCCGCGCCGTACCGATCGCATGCCCGACATCGTGA
>JAOUEB010000264.1 GCA_029858925.1 Nitrospira sp. | reverse complement strand
GCGAGGATCCGTTCGATGGCGGCCAATCGGACAGGGTCAGTACAACGCAGGCCGACCGGCGCCACATGCTCCAGTGCCGAATCGCCCAGACGCTCTTCCCAGGAAAGAGGGACATGGGGGGCCAGGGCCCCTGCCAAGGCCGGGATACCCCAGACATAGAGCCCCGCAACGACGGCTACGAGGGCCAGGGATGCCGGCAGCGCCCATCGAATACGCAGTCCTCTTCGCCTCGGATCATGCAGATGACCGACAGCCGTCGAGGCGGCTTCCTGCAACGCTACCAGAAACTCGGTATCCTGTACGGCAATGGCCTGGGATATAGGACCACCGTACTCCAACCGGACCGGTTCTCCTTCGTACGAGCCTTGGGTTTGCCTAATCTGGCTGTACGGCCAGACCATTGGATGGCTATTCAACGTCTGAATACGAAGGAACGTCCCAGTGAGTTGGATAGTAATAGGGTGCCGCGTTGCCGTCTGGCCGTCCAGGTAGAACCCTTGCCACAACCTCTGCATGCCGATCAGCCTAGGTCGAATCCCGTGTCAAGGAAGCCGTCGAGCCCTTCCCCGATCGGAGGCGCGGCATCGTACGCTTGAACAACCTCGTCGAAATTGCCGGTTCCAGTCAGCGTCAATTGATCGGTGATAAACCGGATGTTGCGGATCGTCATCCATGGCCAGGCTAATCCCAACGTGGCAACCGCAAGCATGAAATTGACCAGTTTGAGCTTGAGATAGGGCCATGTCTCGATCGGCAGGCTGAAGCGCGCGGGGCCGATCGAGGTCTGTTCCCAAAAGTACCGTTGTTCCGTCACAGAATACGGGAGTAACGACAGACGAAACACGAGGGCGCCCACGATCAGGCTGACGGCCACCGTGATGCCGGTGACGACCGTAGCCATTTCTTGGTCATCGTCAAACGGCAAGGATTCGGACAACAGAGGGCCGACGGCCAGATAGAGTGCGCCGGCCGCCAGCGCGGACGATGCGCCGCGATGAAGTAGATCATGAGGAACCGGCGAAAGAGCCGGGCGCCATCACCGGTAAACCCGAACGGCTCGTTTCCAAAATAGCTGTGTGCGGTGAGGAAGGTCTGTTTCCCTGTCGAACAATACGGATAGTACAGGCCGAGGCTGAGACCGGTCAGGGCATAACCGGACAGTCACAGCTTGATGAAGTCCCAGGTCTTGCCCTGGAAGGAAAACCTGATACCGCGCCAGGAAGTGCGGGTCAGGCGATACCGCCGCGCGCCGACTATGGCGACCGGGATGAAGAACAGCAAGAGCAGCCATGCCCCAATCTGAAGTCCGGCATTGACCACTATGCCGCTCTCGATGAGCGGCCCCGCGTGCGACAGTCCATAATAAGGAAGGCCGAACAGGAGTGTCGCTTTCAAGGCGCCGTTCATGAGTTCTCGCGCATTGCCATGATACGAGAACCGGTCGCCGGCGAATTCCGTTTGGCTGAACAGATACTTTCGCACCTTGACCTTCGCCTAATAATAGTACAAACCGAGTGTGACGACGGTCAGGAGGGTATTGACGAGATGGATGCCGAAGAGCGAGCCTCCCGTCCCATGAAAGACCGTCGTATGGGTGTGCGCGTGATCGCCGTCGGCCTGGATTGCCGTCTGCGGCCCTGCGAAGTGAAGCGACTGATCCTGGCCAACCGGTCCGTTCAAGTCTGCATCGGGCGTTCCGTCGAGCTGCAGCGTCGGCATCGCCAGGACGAAAAAAGGAGCGTCGCACCTGGTGCACGAGGCGCTCCTGCCTGGTGTCAACGCCCGGATATCACGGACTCTGTGAACCGTAGCGCATCGCTCACAGGTAAGCCGCACTGACTGATCAACTGCCGCAGTCGCCGTCACGATACGATCCCTCCTGTGACCTGCCAATCGATTCCCGCTGCAAGGAGGGCGGCGCCGAGCATGCGCAGCCGAAGGCGGCTCCACCACGAGGTTTTTTGGGGTGGGCGGACGCGAGACACAGCTTTCGCGGCGGTGGATCGGGACGCTTGTCGACCATGAGAGGCCGGGGCTTTGACGAGCAGAAAATTGGCCTCACAGGCGGCACAAGCCGCGGCCTGCCAGTCCAGCGACGGCGACTCAGGAAGAATGCTATTTTCATGCGAACAGGCCGGACAGGTAATAGTCATCGGCAATTCCTACTCCTCAACATTTCAGGGCAGACCGAGCGCGCGCTTTCCCTGCACTCAGCCGATTCATGCCAGGAATAACTCTAGCGCAAACGGCCCGAAGCGCAACCCGTCGGATAATATGTCAGGTGTAGAACAAGGGAGATCCGTGTGATGAAAAAGGCGAGAATCCTTGAGCGGAGGCCTACTTAGCCCGTATGATTCATGACCATTCGTCGTAAAGATGTTGCGGGTTTCTGGTTTCGAGTTGCGGGTTTTCTGAACGAATTTTCTGATACCACGAAACTAGAAACTCGCAACTCCGTTCCCCAGTGCGACGGCGCGGTGGGATCTCGGCTCACAAAGACAGCCGACTGCTGCAAACTGGTCACGAATGCTGCAGGCTAGTTCGAGTCGCCGGGGACGACCCTGTCCAGAGACACAATCGCCGGCTTCTCGCCACGCATTCTGACGACGAGGGTCTCTTCGCCTTCGACCTTGAACTCCCGGTCCGCCTGCCGCAGCGTTTCAGTCGACTTGAACGAGACCTTCGCGCTCCGTTCATCCGCTGCCAGCGACACGGTGGTATTCACGCGGGTGAAATCATTCGCGCTGGGAAAGGCAAACTCCATAGCCAGCGTCTTGCGATAGTCTTCTCGCGTAAGCCCCGCTTGTTGCTTCTGGGAGCCTTGTTTCATGTGGATCACGATGGCCGCATCGGGAGCGATGTGCCGCAGGACGTCGTCGACATCTTTTCGTCTGACGGCCTGATCGAGCTCATCGAGAAGGAGATCGATAGCCTCTCGGGTCAGCAGGACCTCCGGCTTGGAGGGTTGCGACGGTACATCAGGGGATGGGCTCTCCGTTCGGTCGGTCGATGAGGGAACCGAGAACTGTTGCGTCGGCAGGCCCAGATATTTTGAGAACAGCACATAACCGAGCACGACGGCAATGATGGCCGCACCGAGGCCGATGACCATCGTGCGGGCATGGCCGGCGGAGGAGCGCCATTGCGGCGTTTGCTTGGCATCCGCTGAGGGGACTTTGTTTGTCGCAGCCATGCAATATTAGGTTCCGACCGAGATCAATCCACCACTACGTTAGCTTAAAATAGCGGGAACGCCATCAAAGTCAAGCGATCAGCAAGCTCGCTGGACTCTACCTGAACCGGTCACACTTAGCATCTTGGAAAAGGCCCGGTGCCGTGGTACGCTACCGCCCGCGCTGAACCTCTTTCTGTGTATGCAATAGAACCAAGGATAACCTTTTCTCATGGCCACGCCAAACTTTCTCGAACCGGCAGACTCTTTTCTCCACCGCCA
>JAOUEB010000263.1 GCA_029858925.1 Nitrospira sp. | reverse complement strand
CCAACTATAACTTTCGGCACAATCGTTCTTCACACCATCCGCCAGTTCAGGCGGATCTATCAAACTAAGGGAGGCCGTCCTATGAGCAGGTTGATGATTCAACCCAAGCTTAGACAGAGGAGCGTAGGCTTCGCGTCGGTGCTGCAGGCTGTCCTGCTGGCCGGCGGGATGATCGCCGCGCCGCAGCTCTTTGCAGCAGGACCGAGTGAATCTTCACATTCAAGCCACGCGGTGCCGGTGGCCATGCCGGGCTGGACTCAGCAGTTGAAGGGCCAGACGATTGTGGAGAACGCCATCGAGGGGCGCGCTGACAACGCGCAAAAAATGGAACAGCAGCATCATCGCCTGATGGAGAAGTTGGAGCAGCAGGCCGGGAAGGACGCCAAGGCCCAGCACACATCCGGCGCCTTCAATGAGATGTCGATGATGCACCAGTACATGGGGCAGGACGGCAGCAGCTTCCTGCTGATGACGGACTCCGGCAAGGGCGAGCCGGTCATGAGCACCGGCGGGAGATGTCCGGCCGGTGTGCCGACGAAACGCTTTGATGTGTCGATGATTAACGTCGAAATCACGCTGAACCGCTGGCTCGACTTCTATCCGGGATACATGTATGTGCTGACGGAGGATGTGGAAAAGGTCCGTGCCGAAGAAACCAAGAACAGAGAGGCGCGTGAGAAAGACGGGTTCGATCCGGGCGCCGTCAGCACCGGCTTGCAGGGCGATATGATCCAGCCTTTGGCTATCAGGGCCAATCAGGGCGATTGCGTCAAGATGACGCTCCGCAACCAAATGGAAGGCGAAGACGGGAGCCTCTTCATCCAGGCTTCCAGCATGATTGTGAGCGCGACCGGCAAGCCGGCCACCACGACGAACCCCGAGTCCATCGTGGCAGTGGGCAAGTCGCAAGAGTTCGAGTGGTATATCCATCCGCAGATGCAGGAAGGGGTGCGGCAATTCCACTCCTACAGCAACGACCGCGAACTCACCGTCTTGGGCCTGTTCGGAGCGTTTATCGTGGAGCCCAAGGGATCGAAGTATCTTAGCACCCTGGGAAGCGGCGGTCCGGCGCCGGAGACCAAGACGGGGTGGCAGGTGAACATCGATAACGGGACTGGACCGGACTTCCGCGAGTTCGTGCTCTTCTACCACGAAATCGGCGATGAAGCCTTCCGTCCATTGAATAAGAAGGGGGATTTCCTGCCCCAGCGCGATCCGCTGACGGATGCCTATCGTCCGGGCGGCAGGGCGATCAACTATCGCAGTGAACCGTTCGGCATCGATGAGATGCACTTGCAGCACGAGTATTTCGGGTTTGAAGATGAATCGATGGCCTACAGCTCCTATACGTTCGGCGATACGCCGACCACGATCGCCCGTGGCTATTTGGGCGATCCGGTCAAATGGCGGCTGGTCCATGGTGGATCCGAAGTGTTCCATTCCCATCACCCGCACAGCGGGACAATCCGCTGGCAGCGCAGCCCGGGCACTGAACCCAATAACATGTGGGCAATGGGTCAGGATGGTCCGGTGAAGTATCCGGTCGTCCGGACGAAGTCCGATCGTGTGGATGTGGAAGTCATCGGGCCATCCGAGACGCTGGATCTCGAACCGGAATGCGGCGGCGGCGGCTGCCAGCATTTGGCCGGCGAATTTCTCTATCACTGTCACGTCGCGCACCACTATGTGGCGGGCATGTGGGGTTACGGCCGGTTCTACAATACGCTCCAAGTTGGGGCGGCACATACGGACAGCATGCCGGACCTTCGGGAGTTGCCGGATCGTCAAGGACGGATGAAGCTCGGCGTCTCGTCGGACAAGCTGATCGGGACGACCGTCGATTGGTTCGGCAAGACATTCAAGATCGTCGACAAGGGTCAGAAGACGAACTGGAAATCCGATCCGATCGTGGTGAACATCAAGGATTGGGTTGAAATGTTCGTGCCGACGCAGGGCAAACCGGGCCACACGGATGATGAGAAGGGCCAGATCATGGCCTATGATTCCACGGTGTGGGACTGGAAGTGGGACGGCAACATCGCGCGCGGCGAGCGGGAAAGCACCGCGCAGAATCCGAAGTATGCCTGGGCGGCCAAGTGGGACGACAGCACCAGGCCTGCGATTCTCTTCGACCCGACGACCGGCAAGATGGCCTGGCCGTTGTTCAAGCCGCACTTCGGCAAGCGGGTGCCCTTCTCAGCCAACCACAACGGCGCGCCCTGGTTGGAGCCGATTCACCAGGATGAAAACGGTGAGCGGACTTCTGAGCCGGCTATGCCGGGCGAGCAGGGCCGATGGAGTCTCTGTCCGGACAATGCCAATCGCAAGCATTACAATATCCACTTCCTCCGCATGCCGATCACCCTGGCCAAGAAGCAGGGAAATGAGCCGGCTATCGTAGACAAGGACGGTTTGATCTACGTGCTGCACGAGGAAGAACGGCTGACTAGGGCGAACGACGATCTCAAGTTGCCCGCGGTCATTCGCGCCAATGTCTATGATTGCGTAGATGTGCTTCTCACGAGCGAATGGGACGACGACGATTACACGAATTTCCAGTCGTCCAAGATCAACATCCATCCCCATTTCTTCCAATTCGATACCGGGAATTCGGACGGCGTGATCTCGGGCTTCGAGTACGAAATGTCGGTCCGGCCGTTCACCATGTGGGGCAAGAAGACCAAGCATGGGTTGCCGGCTCCGATGGTTGCCAAGCTGGTGGGCGGCGCGAAAGCAGGCGCCACCTCTGTCAAGATCCAAATGGCGCCTGGCGCCACGGCTTTCCATGTCAATACCGAACTCATGGTGGGCATGGATTGTCTGGAGAAGGGCAACGATCCGACGGCCTCTCTGCCTCGTGACAAGAGCTGCCAGGAAGTGGCTCGTATCAAGGAGATCAAGGGCGATCAGGTCACGTTCTTCAAGCCGCTGAAGAACAACCACCCGGCGGGAGATCTGGTATCGCCGGAGTTCGTCCGGTATCGGTGGTGGGTGGACGTGGATATGGGGACGGTGTTCTGGCACGACCACGCGTTCGGCGCGACGACCTGGCCCCATGGCGGGTTCGGCGTGACGATCGTGGAGCCGTTCGGGTCCACCTATCACGATCCGAAGAACGGCAAGTTGGTGTACAGCGGTCCCATCGCTGATATTCACAGCACCGAGCCGATCGGCGCCGGTGTGAGCGGGAGTTTCCGTGAGTTGATGGTTTCCATCCACGACACCGTGCCGCATACAGTCAATACCATCGAAGCGGGCAATCCGCCGGGGCAGCCCATCGAAGTGGCATTGGAAGCAGGGAAAACCGTGTCCTTCCAGATGCCGGAGAAGATCCTGGCGTCTCCGAACAAGTACATCAACGGTGGGACGCATACGACCGGCAGCGGGTTCAACTTCCGCGCGGAACCGTTTGCGCAACGTCTGGCAAACAATCCGGATACCTCCAAGCTGTTCAGCAGCGCGATT
>JAOUEB010000262.1 GCA_029858925.1 Nitrospira sp. | reverse complement strand
GGCCGGCCCACATTCGCTTCAAGAAGCTCTCGCTGGTCGTCCGGAATTCCGTGTGGCTCCAGCAGCTCACGTTTTTGAAGCCTGCGCTGCTCGCCAAACTGAACGCCGCCTCCGGGACAGAATTGGTCAAGGAAATCGTGTTGCGTGTTGGGGACATCCCTTCGCCTCCGGCAGCGCCTTCCGACAGTCTTGCCATAGATGGGAAGTCCCCCGAGGCCGAAGCCGCGCGCGCCGAAGCCGCCGGCCACGTCGCGGCGATACAGGATCCCGGTCTCCGCGAACGGTTTACATCGGTGATATCGAAATACCCCTCTCAGGCTCCGCCTCCACCGGCAAAGGGTCGGTCACGCGTCCTTTGAAGAGAGTGCGCTTGTCCTCTGAAATCTTCCCGTTCTTCAACAGGGAACCGATTCCGGCTTCTTCCTCCCGGTCCTGTAACCAATAGTATCCGCGAACCGACCGTTCATACTCTCTGACAACCGCCGCATCGCCGGCCACATACTTCGCCAGCTTTTCCGGATCAGTCCATCCGGCATCGTCGAAGACATAGATCAGGATGTGCGCATATCGGCCGCCGGAATCTCCCGGGGTTGTGGGGTAAATCTTCATGGAGCCAAAATCGTGTGTCTGGTGGCCCACTTTTCGAAACCGCTTCAGCAGCCTTTCGATTTCGTCATCGGTGGTGCCTCTCGGAACGTGCGCCGCCACGAGGTGCCCGTTTTGAGACCCGATGGTATAGGGAGGAATCGACCGATCTGGGCGGCTGAGATACATGCCCCCCCAAATGAGCGCGAAGGACCCGATTAAGACGCCCAGGGCCAATTTGACAACGATGTCCAGCGGCTTCTTTGTCTTGGAACCAGGGGAAGACATCTGGGCGCATACCTGCTCGGGCTAAACCCCAGGGACATTCACCGGAGCCGGATCTTCCCGTTCGCCTGACTCGACCAGCCTGGCCACCGCAACGACACGATCCTCGTCTCCATCAAGGTCGAGAATGCGGACGCCCTGGGTATTGCGTCCGATCTCGCGGATGTCGTCCACCTTGCAGCGAAGCACCTTGCCCTGCGCCGCCATCAGCATGATCTCATCGTCGTCCCGCACTTGCAGGAAGCCGACGGCCGGGCCGTTGCGTTCATTGGTCTTCACGCTGATGATGCCTTTGCCGCCGCGGCCTTGAACGCGATATTCGCCCACGGGGGTGCGCTTGCCATAGCCCCCCTCCGTCACGGTCAGGATCGCCGTGGTGGAGTCGGGGGTGATCGTTTCCATGCCGATCACTTCGTTGCCTTCTTCGAGCGTGATGCCTTTGACGCCATAGGCCATGCGGCCCATCGGCCTGACTTCTTCTTCTTTGAATCGAATGGTGATCCCCTGTTTCGTGCCGAGCAGAATCTCACGATGGCCGTCGGTCAATTGGACTCCGATGAGCTTGTCCCCTCCCTCCAGACCTAATGCGATGATGCCGCCTTGACGAGGATTGCTGTACACCGTCAGCTCGGCTTTCTTGATCAGACCCTTCTTGGTCGCCATGACGACGAACCGGTCGTCGCGATATTCCTTCACCGGCAGCGTCGCCGTGACCTTCTCGCTGCCGGCCAGCGCCAGCAAGTTCACCAGCGCTTTGCCCTTCCCTGCTCGGCTGGCCTCCGGGATCTCGTGCACTTTGAGCCAGTAGACCTTGCCGGCATCGGTGAAGAAGAGCAGCGTGTCGTGCGTCGAAGCCGTAAACAGGGTCACGACGAAATCCTCGTCCTTGATGCCCATGCCGATCTTGCCTTTGCCGCCCCGCCGCTGCGCGCGGTAGAGCGAGGCCGCGTTGCGCTTGATATAGCCGGCATGAGAGATCGTGACGATCACTTCTTCTTCCGCGATCAAATCCTCGATAGTGATCTCGGCTTGTTCCTTCACAATCTGCGTCCGGCGTTCATCCTTGTACTCGTCACGGATTTGGGTCAGCTCGTCCTTGATGATTGAGCGCACCAGCCCCTCACTGGCCAGGACAGATTTGAGGTATTCGATCTGCTTGAGCACCTCTTGATACTCTTCGACCAGTTTGGCCCGCTCAAGCTGCGTCAAGCGCTGAAGCCTCATGTCGAGAATGGCAGTGGCTTGGATTTGACTGAGCGCGAACTGCCGCATCAACCCGGCGCGGGCTTCGTCAGGAGATTGTGACGCCCTGATGAGCGCGATGACCGCATCGAGATGGTCCAAGGCGATCTTCAAGCCTTCAAGAATGTGGGCCCGTTCTTCCGCCTTGCGCAACTCGAACGCGGTCCGGCGCACCACGACTTCGCGGCGATGCTCCAGAAAGTGATGCAGAATCTGCTTGAGATTGAGAACCTCCGGTCGATTGTTGACCAACGCGAGCATGATGACGCCGAAGGTCGTCTCCAGCTGGGTATGCTTGTAGAGATTATTCAGGACGATCAGTGGGATTTCGTTCCGCTTCAGTTCGATGACCACCCGTACCCCTTCGCGATCGGACGATTCGTCGCGCAAGTCGGAAATGCCCTTCAATCGGTCCTCTTGGATCAGGTCGGCGATCTTTTCGATCAGCTTGGCCTTGTTGACCTGATAAGGAACTTCCGTGACGATGAGGCGTTCGCGATCGGTGCGCGGGTCGGTTTCCACCACAACTTTTGCCCGCAGCTTGAGAAGACCCCGTCCCGTTTCATAGGCATCTTTGATGCCGCTCTTGCCGTAAATAAACCCCGCCGTGGGGAAGTCGGGCCCCTGAATTTTCTGCATCAACTGCGCGATGGTGACGTCCTGATTCTCCAGCAGCAGAAGAAGCCCGTCGATCACTTCACCGATATTGTGCGTGGGAATGTTCGTCGCATACCCGACCGCGATGCCGCCGGCTCCGTTGATGAGGAGATTGGGCACCTTGGTCGGCAACACAAGCGGCTCTTGGAGGGATTCGTCGTAGTTGGGACCGAAATCGACCGTGTCCTTGTCGATGTCGGCCAGCAGATCCTCCGCGAGCTTGGTCATGCGCGCTTCCGTATAGCGCATGGCCGCCGGCGAATCGCCGTCCATCGACCCGTAGTTGCCTTGGCCGTCGACCAACGGATAGCGCATGTTGAAGTCCTGCGCCATCCGGACGAGGGTATCGTAAATAGCCGTGTCGCCATGGGGATGGTAATTCCCCATGATCTCGCCCACGATTTTGGCGGACTTCCGGTAGGCCCGGTTGGAGGCCAGGCCCATTTCGTTCATGCCATACAGGATACGGCGATGGACCGGTTTGAGCCCGTCGCGGACGTCGGGAAGCGCGCGCCCGACGATTACGCTCATCGCGTAGTCGAGATACGACGATTTCATCTCGTCTTCGATCGCGATATGGCCTAGTCGTTCATCAGGGGGCATTGTGTCCTCGTGAAGCGTATCTCGTGAAACGTGAAACGTGACGATCCGGAATCCCGTTCCGTCTGTGTTTCACGAACGCCGTTAGACGTCTAAATTTCTCACCTCA
>JAOUEB010000261.1 GCA_029858925.1 Nitrospira sp. | reverse complement strand
CGCGCCGTGCGGGCTAAAGTTCCACTGTTGCCGGACAATGTCCAGAAATGTTTTCCCGCCGTCCGGTGACCACCGCAAGAGATATTCTTGGGTACGTTCGCAGTCAGGTTCCACGAAGTGCAACCGAATCCGGCGGACTCGTTGGGGCTGAGCAAATAGGAGCCTGATCGTTTGCGCTCCAGGCCGTCCGGCTCGCCACCCTGAGGTTCGACCGGACAACAACGCATCTTCAATCGGATGCGCAGGGTCTTCCGAACTGACTTCGACATCCGCAAGACTATCGACATTCAACCAGGCGTGGTCATCAGTTGCGGTTGTGTTCTGGTCGGGATCGATAATGCGTTTGCGCATTGGGATACCCTCCTCTTAGCCTGCATTATTCATGACGCGTCATTGCGACATCGCCGCATGATTCACAACCGCCGGCCCGGGGCCGTTATCGATCCTGAATTCGTCCGAGCTTGTTCTCGATCGACCGTTGCAGTTTTTCCGCCGCTTCCACCACGGCCAGCTCGACGGTGGGCGCCTGGTGTGTCACTGCGATGGGCTGGAAGCCGGCCAACCTGGCTTCAAGCACACATCGAATGTCATCGCCCTTCGATTTATGGCTGTTCATATCGCTGAGATGCGCCTCTACCCGCGTAATCCGATCAGAGAAACGGCCTACAGCGCCCTCGACACTGGCATGGACAAGACGCACGATATCATCACGTCCAGTAATGTTGTTATCGGTATTGACCTGGATTTGCATGTCCCTCCTCCAGACTCGTAGATTGCTCCGGCACAGTGACTGCTCGACCTTATGTACCAGGCCAAGAAATGTCAATGGACGCTCGGTTAGACGCCAATCGATGGGCTGTCTCGGCCATGCATGCGCGAAAAAGCTTCCCAATCGAAGGGCTTGGAAGTCAGCGCATGCAACGGAACCGTTTCGATGTGCCCAGGCTCTCGAAAAGCTGCGATGCTTCCGACGATGTCTTCGGGCCGTTCCATCAACCGCTTGACAGTTTCGTACGCCACATGCTGCGCAATAGCCTTGTCCTCCGGCGCCGGTGGGGCGCCGCGAAGCGTGTGGCCGAGAATTGTGGTTTTGGTGGCTGGCGTGAGCGGATAGTGTCCTGGACGAGGGCACACCTGCGGCCATTTCGAAATCTCGCGGGCCACATAGTCGGGTAAGCCGTGGACACCGCCCTCAGGATGATGCCGATGCGGCGTGCGCTCGGCTACGATGAACAAATGGCTCTTGTTGGGCACGCCCAAGGACTGTTTCAGGGTTCCGAGAATCACGTCATCGATGTAGGCATCCGGGTCTGGGTGCTCATTGACGAGGACGCCTTCGGCCCTTGCCTGATACGCGCAGGCCAAGGCCAGATGGCCGGACCCCGCGCCCATCAGCTCCACGAAAAAGATGCTGCCCATCGCGGAGCTTGTCGCTTTCAACGATTCGATCGACTGATCCGCGAGCCGAATGGCCGAGTGGAATCCCAATGAGGTCGTCCCGCCGATGTTGTTATCGATCGTGCCGGGGATGCCGGCCACCTGGACTCCGAACATCTCATAGATCGCGCGCGCGCCCCGCAGGCTTCCATCGCCCCCCAGCACTACCAGCGCGCCATCCTTCAGATAGGGCTCCAGATTGCGTACCGCCGCTTGCTGGACCTGTTCGTCCTTGAAGTCCTCAAACCGGCTGCTGCCGATCGGGCTGCTCGGCCGACTGCCCAACATGCGCGTGTCCTGCTCAGAAACCTTTTCGATCCAGTTGTTAGCCAATCCCAGAAATCCGTGCCGCACAAAATAGACATCCAGGCCGAATCGGTTCCCGGTCACTCGCAATTCTTTCAGTGCCGCCCCGCCGCCCGCAAAGTCCCCGCCGGACACGAGCGCCACCAGCTTCTTCAACTGCCGCGGCTTCAACGTGACCCGATCCCGTCGTTGACGCTCCACCGATACCCAGGCGTCCCGTTGCTCCCGTTCCCATTGCGACAGGCCGACCGCCGTCGAGTAGCCGGAGATTTGCCCGTTCTCGCAGGTCAAGAGCACGACATTATCCTGTCCTTCTTTGTACTCACCGAACTCGGAGAAGGCCTCGGTGAACGGACGAGGGTCGAGAAAGATCACCAAGGCCCGCAACGTCGAACTGTGCGTGTAGAGACAGGACACAGAGCCGCGATGGGTGTCTGCGAGGCGATGCACCCCATCCACGACAGTTACGTAGGTGTCGAAAAACGAGTTGCCGCCCGGGTAGCAATAGAGCGGGTGCTTGATCAGCATCTTGGACGTTTTCATATCGACCCCAAATGCGCGCGCGGCAGCCTCCGCTTCTGCCGATTTGTCAATCCCCGTTGCCCACCCGAAGTCTTGAGAGTCCAATGCGTCAGCCGCCTGTGGCGGATTGGATTCTGTCTTTCCTGCCAGGAGGGCTGCCGCCACGCGGTGATAGAGCTGGGTGGTGTTGGGGCTTCGACTGACCAGATGGACGAACGTGCCAGGGTCCAGATAATTATGTATATGCAGATAGTCCAGCTGCCGGCCCACGACTCCGATGATCTTCGCCAACGCGAGACCGACGGCATCCGCCTTGGCGAACCCTCGATCCTGGTCCAGAATGTTGGCCAGCCGGCATCCGACGCGGTGGGTCTTACTTTCCACCTGCGACACCCCATGCCTCATGGTGAACAGCAAGGCGCGCTCCGTCAGATCACGAGGCAACAACCAAAACCGGTCATCGCCGAGGTCGAGGATAATCCGTCCCTCCGCAAGCTCCGGCGTCAGCTGCGCACGCGGCACGATCGCCACGGGTCGGCGAACGAGCGGTTTCTGGCAGCGTCCGATCGCCGCGCGAAAGAGGGGCGCCAGTTCTCCACCCGCAGCCAAATAGTTCCACGCCGCGTAGAACACCAGCACGTCACCGTCACAGACGTGATCGATCACCGTTTGCCGGGCGGCGCGATATTCGGAAGCATCGCTGAACCCTTTGTGGGCACGCTGAACCAACGAGCGGATTTCCGATGTGGCTGCTTTGGCCCGCTCCAAACGATCTGGTCGTGCCTGCAGGGGTGGAGGAAGGCTTAGATCACCGACTCGAGGCAGCTGTGTCAGCATTTCCCCGTAGCGGAGCAGCCCTTCGATCGTCACGAAATTCAATGGGTCAACAGGAGGCGGCATGTTCGCCCTGGTTAGAGGTTTCTATTTTGTGAACCTTCTCACAGTCGATGTCAAGCCCAAGGACGGCGCGCAACGTCTCCCACGGCGGGACGTAGCTCATGCAGATGCGGAACGGCCGCGTGTCTCAATTCAGTCACAGCAGTGTGAGCCGACTGATGCGTATGTGGATGAGGCAGAACGACGGCTCAACACAGAGGCACCGACCAAAACAGAAGAAAAGATCGAAATCCAGCCCGGAGCGCACGCGGAATAACGGGGAGACACAAGCCAATCTAAAATACAGGGGGTGAGACGTGCATATCAAGATTGTCGCACAACCATTCTCTCGCC
>JAOUEB010000260.1 GCA_029858925.1 Nitrospira sp. | reverse complement strand
ACCGACGGTCGGCCGAGGCTGCGGTATCGGTCTTCAATGCGCTCGACGACAGCCATCGGGAGCATCCGCTGGGCGATCTGCTTGAACGGCGTATCATGGCCTGGCTGACGCTCAAGCTCTAGCCCGTAATAGGACATCAGTGATCGCACCCCACACAATTCTGTCGCCCCAATGGGAGATCTCCCGTCTCCAGGGCAGATCTCATGTCCTCCGTCTGTCAACCATCCAGCTGACCCGATTCAGCTTGGCCTGCCTCTTAGCCGGATTGAGCGTAGCCCTATCAGTTGCTCCGCTCAATGCCCATGAAGTCGCCATCATGAAGTCGGCCAATATCGCGCCCTACAATCAAGCCATCAGCGGCTTCAAGTCCTCCATGCCGAGCGAGACGACATTCGTCGAATACGATCTGAAGGGCGACCCGGACGCCGGACGGAAATATGCGAGTAAGATACGCGCTTCCGGGGCCGATCTCGTCCTGGCGGTGGGATCCAAAGCGGCGATCGCCGCGCGGCTCGAAATCCTGGATATCCCTATTGTCTACAGCATGGTCCTCCATCCGGCGAAATACGACCTCAGAGCCCCCAACATAGCCGGGGTGTCGTCCAGCATTCCGATCGGCCAGCAACTCAGCCACCTGCGCGCCTTGATGCCGAATCTCAAACGCATCGGCTACCTGTACGATCCCGACAAAACCCCTCCGTTCTCCAACGACGCAACAAATCAGGCGCGGCAACTCGGCATCACATTCATCGACCGGCAGGTACGAACCGAGGAACAAGTCCCCACGGCCTTGCGGGAACTCCTGTCCGAAGTGGACGCGCTCTGGCTCACCTCGGACAGCACGGTGTTGACTCAAGAGTCCTTCTCCTTTCTGTTGAGCGCCGCATTTGAGCGACGTGTGCCCGTCATTGGTTTCGATCCGGAATTCGTGCGCAAAGGCGCATTGATCAGCTTCTGGGTCGATTCGACCGATGTTGGACGAGGGGCGGCCCATCTGGCGCAAACAATCCTCGCCGGATCGCCGGTCTCCTCCTCCAAGGCCCTTCTGCCGAAGCAACGGATGTCGCTGAATCGGGGAACGGCCGAATATCTTGGGATCACAATCCCGCCAAGTGTGCTAAGCCTGGCGGATGAGGTGCGCTGATTGTGACGGACATGACGACCCGCAACCAATCCGTTCACCTCTCCTCGTTTATCAGTCTGAGAACGAAATTCGTCCTGTTCATCAGTCTGGTCATTATTGCGGTCTGTTCCGGCCTCAGCTGGTACTTTATCAAGCAACAGTCCGACTCCATGACCCGTTCGCTGATCGGCACAGGCAGCATCTTGGTCAAAAACTTGGCCTACAACGCCCGATACGGCCTCGTCGCCAAAGACCGTGTGCTGCTTGAACAGCTCATCGACGGGGTCCTGGAAGTGGAGGACAGCGTCTATGTGGTCTTTACGGGACCGGATGGAACGCAGTTCGCCATGAAGAGCAAACGCAATATGTATCCGGACCAGGCCATCGCCACGTCTCTCGATGGATCGGGGGTCGATGACGTCACAATCACGCCGTTCGAGGCAACGACAAACGTGCAACGCGAGCAGCTCTATGATTTCGCGGTGACGATTAGGCGCGGGACCGACAACCCATCTCTGTTCCCCTTGCTCTCCTTAGAGTCGGTCGCCGAGACACAGGCGGCAGCGGAGCCGCCCGTCCGCCTGTACGGAATCGTCCGAATCGGGTTGACCGGCGAGAAGATGAATCGGGCCTTGACCCAAATGATCGGCAACGTCGTCCTGATCACGATCACGGTCATTGCCAGCGGAATCTTGGCCGCCATCCTGCTGATTCGCCGGATCACTACGCCGCTCAACAGCCTGGTCACGGTGGCGCGACAGGTCGCCGGCGGCGATCTGACCGCATCGGTCCAACCGATGACGCGCGACGAGGTGGGCCAACTGACAACCGTGTTCGGCCAGATGACCGCATCGTTAAAAGAGCGAGACCTTGCGGTGAAGCAGGCCTATCAGGATCTCGAACAACTTACCCGAACGCTTGAGCAACGGGTGCGGCAGCGAACCAGCGAACTGCAAACCGCCAATGAGAAACTCCAGGAACTCGATCGCCTAAAATCGGCATTCGTCTCCATCGTGTCGCACGAGTTGCGGACGCCCATGACCTCTATCAAAGGGTATGTGGAAAACCTGCTGGACGGCCTGGCCGGCGCGCTGACCGACAAACAGTCCCGTTCGCTGGAACGGGTCAAGCACAACATCGATCGGCTCACGCGGATGATCAATGAGCTGTTGGATCTTTCCAAGATTGAGGCGGGCCGCATGGAGTCGAATTTCGCCCCGATGTCATTGCTGGAGATGGTGGAAGAAGTCGTCGAGAGTTATCACGCGGCCGCCGATGAGAAATCTGTCGCAATTCACATACTCCCTCATCATCCTATCCCGATGGTCAAGGGAGATGCCGACAAGCTCAATCGAGTCTTAATCAATCTGATCCACAATGCGGTCAAGTTTACGCCCGTGGGCGGGGAGATTCGCATCGCGGTGCGGGCGCAGGGTCACAACTGCGTCGAACTCTGCGTGATCGATACCGGACCCGGCATTCCTCCTTATGAGCTGGACAAGATTTTCGAGAAATTCTATCGGGGTGAGTCGGCTCCCGTAGAAGCGCGGGGCGCAGGGCTCGGCCTGGCCATCGCCAAGAATTTGGTTGAACTGCACGGCGGGACGATCCGGGTCGAGAGTTCCCTCGGCGAAGGGAGCTGTTTTTCCTTCACGATCCCCGTCGCTCGATGAATGCGCCCCCACCGTCACGATGGGTTGCGAGAACAGGTCAGCCCGATCTCTGCCAGACCGCCAATGCGCCTTGGATCATGAAATTGGGAAAGTCGATGATCTCAGAGCCCAGCAAGAAAGCCTGATTGCACGGGAGGACTACGGCACCGAGGACGAGCAATGCACACATGATCACCCCGCGACGCCGACACCACCCATTACCCGCCACACCTTCGCCGAATACGGCGGCAACAAGAGCCGTGCAACGAAGACTCTTGCCCACACCTACCGCTGGCTGCGCAAGCTGGAAAGCGAGATAACAGACACCAGAAAAGGCAACACCCGATCCGCCCCCGCGAACCAATAGCACTCTCCCTGACGGCCTTGCCTCTCTCCCACTTCTTTGCCTTCGTAAGAAGTGTCGCGTTTCACCCCTCAGTACGGCCTGCAACCTGTCGCCTATTTCCCCATCATTCAGCAGGGGGTGAAGCCATAGCATATGTCGCTCTCGCAAATAGCCGGGAAAGATTTCGATGTACGCAGCAGCCTGAAACCAGGCAAGCTCATTGCTGCTTAGTTACCTTATCCCAGCCGAGAGTTCACATGGCACTAGAGTTGCGCACATCTCTCTCAAGAGACATACGGTTCATGCTGAAGAATTGGTCTTTTTCCATAAGCCCTCGCACAACCATCGGCATCCTCCTTCTCCCACTATTGATACTGCAGCAGGG